>JAFAOB010000177.1 GCA_019238055.1 Alphaproteobacteria bacterium | reverse complement strand
GGTCGTCCTTGGAAAGACGGGCAAGCGCGTCGCCATTCATCGAAGCGTGGAATCACGACCACTATCCCGTGTCAACCATATCTATCGCCGCGGCCGCGCATCGGCCACCAAATAGGCCCTACCTCAGACCACCTGAGCAGTTACGATTTCCAAGTGATATTATTACCTCTCACACCCTTTGCTACGAATTTGGTAAATGTAATCACGATGATGGGCCAATTTCTTCTTTGCAGGTCGGCTCTTCCATGGACCACCACGCAATCCAGCTTTCATATCGAGGCCAGCGAGGACAATTTGGTTCTCAATTGTGAGGAGCCAAGCGGTGGACATCCAGGCTGACCGCATTATTAGTCGAGACGACATCGCTCATACCGAGCGGCAGATCCGGCCCCATATCCGGCGGACTCCGGTCATAGAAGTTGACGCGTCGGATTTTGGGTTGGCCGCCGCCCGTCTCAGCTTCAAGCTTGAGCTTTTCCAGCATGCGGGCTCGTTCAAGACGCGGGGTGCGTTCGCCAACCTGCTGACCCGAGAAATTCCACCAGCCGGAGTAGTGGCCGCATCGGGTGGCAATCATGGGGCGGCGGTCGCCTATGCATCGATGAAACTTGGAGTACCCGCAAAAATCTTTGTGCCCACAATCTCCTCCCCAGCGAAAATGGATAGAATCCGCGACTATCGGGCCAAACTGGTCGTAACGGGTGACCGCTATGCCGATGCTCTCGCGGCGAGCGAAGTCTGGGCATCGCAATCGGGAGCGCTCTCTATCCACGCCTATGACCAGCGCGAAACGCTGTTGGGTCAGGGGACAATCGGATTGGAGATCGAGGAGCAGAGCCCCGATATAGATACGCTCCTCATCGCAGTTGGAGGCGGCGGGCTTATTGCGGGCATTGCGGCTTGGTTTGGCGGAAGAGTCCGGGTGGTTGGCGTCGAGCCCGAAGCCGCCCCAACGCTGACAATGGCGCTACAAGCAGGAGGACCAGTCGATGCACCCGCTGGTGGGATTGCGGCGGATTCTCTTGCACCCCGCCGGGTCGGGACGCTCGTCTATCCCATCGCCAAGCGCCAAGTAGACCAAGTTGTTCTGGTTCCTGACGATGCTATCAAGCGCGCCCAGGTGGCACTTTGGGATAAGTTGAGGGTGGTTGTCGAGCCTGGAGGCGCTGCCGCCCTCGCAGCACTCATCTCAGGTCGTTATGAAGCCCGACCCGGCGAGCACGTCGGGATTCTATTGAGCGGGGGCAATACCGTCGCGGTTGATTTCGGATTGTGAAATGGCATGCTCAAACCTGAACTGTTTGAGTCCAGCGCTCGAATCTCATCGATTATAATCTCTGTACACGATGCGGGGGGTGGGCTTCAGCTTAAGCAGCGGATCTGAGGCAAAGATGACGGTCAAGCTCTACGCCTTCACATGCGGCACTGTAACCGGCGAGTTCGCCCATCTAATGGAGGGGGGCGAGGGCGACATAACGGTACCGGTTCCGGTCTTTCTGATTGAGCATCCAAAGGGAAGGGCGTTGTTCGATACGGGGCTGCATCCGGATTGCCAGCACGATCCCGCTGGAAGGCTCGGTGATCGGCTCGCCGGGCTTTTCCGCATCGGCTTCGAGCCCGGTGAGGAGATCAGTGCGCGGCTCGAAGCGATCGACCGAGATCCTGGCAAGATCGATCTTATTATCAATTCGCATTTCCATTTTG
Organism: Alphaproteobacteria bacterium; assembly: GCA_019238055.1. Lineage (GTDB taxonomy): Bacteria > Pseudomonadota > Alphaproteobacteria > ATCC43930 > CGMCC-115725 > AP-15. The sequence goes on along the minus strand of JAFAOB010000177.1, from coordinate 3,444 downwards.
ATCATGTCGGCGGCAACGCGCTGATCCCGAATGCAACGATGCTGGTGCAGCGCCGCGAGTGGGAAGCTGGTATGGACCCCGATACCGTCGCACGGCGTGGATTCAACCGCCGAGATTTCGACCTCGGTCACACATTGCGACTCGTCGATGGTGAGCACGACGTATTTGGCGATGGCTCGGTGGTGTGTCTGCCGACGTATGGGCACACGCCGGGGCACCAATCGTTGCGGCTGCAACTCGACAGTGGCGAAATCGTGCTCGCGGCGGATGCCTGTTATTTCTGCCGGACTCTCCGTGAGCGCCGCCTGCCGCGCAACATGTATGATCGCGAGGCGATGCTGGGCTCGCTTGACCGATTGGAGACGTTGGAACGGAGCGGGGCCCGCATCTTTTTCGGCCACGACCCGGAGTTCTGGCGATCAGTACCGCAAGCACCGGTGGCGATCGCATGAATGTGGACGTGCGATCCTGTTTCGGCTAAGGCCAACATCCCCCAGCGCCGTCGCAACTGCGTGTTGCGATCGACAGTAGAGTTTTGGTCGGATCTGCTAATTTCGTGATCCGTCAGTTGCGAGACCTTTTCACCGGAGGAAGATTATGAACCCGCCTACGTCAGACGGCGATGGGAGGCCCCTCGCAGGGGATGTAAGGGGTGAAACGCCGATATCGCCTAATAAGACCACAGAACAGACTTCGATGCATAATTTACCAGTAATTCCTTCTGATCGAGGAAGTTCACCGTCATTGCCATTCCGTGTAGCTATTGCTGATAGCGGAGTAGAGATTGAAGCCAGAATCAAAAACGATCGAGACCTAGACAATCTTATCCAAATACTACAATCGATAAAGCCACTTTTGCAGAACATCTACGGACGAGAACCAAGTGCCCTCGCCGATCCTCCCGATCCACCCGATTTCGGAGAACATACACAGCACGTTTTCGACGCCTCGATGACGCCGCATGAGGCGGAAACCGGAATGTCATTCTTTATCACCAAGGCTCAGAAAGCCGAACTGCGACGGCGCGGGTATAGCGAGGAACAGATCCGCGAGATGAAGCCAGAAGACGCGCACAGGGCACTCGGATTAATTGATTGATCCGGGGAAAGCTGATCCTTCGTCCAGGGAAAAGTTCGCTGGTACTCATCCGACCGACTCAAAATGCAGGATCGTTCTTCAGGAATTTCCTTTTGATTCAGGACAGCAGAAACGCGATGAAAATAGCGCAACGACGCAATATGTGAAGAACTCATCCGAGAATCACGTGCTGCGGCCACCAGGCTGTTCATTAGACAGATCCACCAATATGCTCCAGATACCAGTCTATTCAACTGCTCTAGTTGCTGTGCATCGAAATAACTATGCTAGTTGGGGTTCACTTCTTTCGGCCATTTCGTTTTATGGAGACGGTCCGTGCTCGTATCCGCTATGTCGAGCGGCCACACCACCTCAAAGCGCTCGAAGACGGTGAGGATCTCGTCATCAAACTCGAACCCTTCCCGACTGGCTTGCCGACCGAAATAGCGGCGATGGGCATCGAGCCACCACTCTCGCGTGCGGTCGCCCTCACCTTCGTCCCAAGCAAACGCCTGATCGACCTGCGACAACGACTTGATCGTCACCTCGATCGTACGCCAGATAAACATCGGACGCCCGTTGCCGTCGAGCATCATGACGAAATCGCCGGGCTTGGGTATCGGCTCGCGGCCCTCACCATAATCGCGCGCCAAGCTGGCGGTAGCCCTCTTGGTCCCAGTGATAACCAAATTGGCCAGTTCGGTTGCCATCTCCGAGGAATCACTGAACGACCCGACAACATAATTGTTATGATCGAGCCCAGCATGGCGGCGAAAAGCTTGCCAGAATGCATCAGTAGCGAGGGATCGCGGCAACATACTGGGCACTCCAACCCTGAGAGGCGCTGGCTCTCTATCGAAGGGGATTTTACGAGGGAATAATCCATGTCCCCAGCTGCTACTGTGCGAGTTGAGAGTATGCAGGAGGGTCTAATTGGAGACCGAGATCACAATTCGACAGTTTGCAGACGATGATGCTCCCCGGGTGCGGGAACTGTTCATCACGGTCAACAGACTTCTCAGCCCGCCTGACCTCCGCGATGCCTTTGAAGCCTATATCGAGCGAGCGCTGGTGGAAGAAATTAATCGTATCCCGGCCTATTACGGCGAGAAGGATGGCGGTTTTTGGGTGGGCGTCCGAGGTAATAAAGTGCTCGGCACGTTTGGCCTGGAACGCGCTTCGGCTGACGCAATGGAGTTACGGCGAATGTATGTCGATCCATCAGTCCAACGACAGGGGATCGCCAGGCGAATGCTCCAATATGCAGAGAACGAATGCCGCCGTCGCAACATCTCACGGCTTGAGCTTAGTACGGCTGAAATACAAACTGCCGCTCTCGCCCTCTACAGGAATGCCGGGTACGAACTGGTGCGCACGGAAACCGCTGATTTGTTGACCAACAAAACGGTGGGGTCTGGCCTTCGCCGCTATTTTTTTGAAAAAGTTCTTGGTTAGGGTGATTTTGTCAATACGGTATCATCGACGGTCGGTCGGCGTGCTTTGTTTGTCAAATGGCAGGTGGGGTTTGGAGGTCGACTTCGTACTAGGTTTCAGCGCGGCTGAAACATACCCGTTTATTTTCAATTGGAGTCCTCGTCGAGGGAACGATCCAGTCTTCGATGGCGATCGAAGCAAAAGTGTCCGGAGGCCCTGCTCAAAATTCCTTATGCTTTCGCCCGGATAAGGCCGCTGTCTGGAATCGGCGGTAAAGGCCATTTGAAAAAATGACTCCAACCTCGGCAATCTCTTCGCCTCTAACATCTCGGCGGGTGCAATGGTCCTGGAGGCGAAAGAGGGCAGATACCACTGGTTTCTTGGCTGCCGTCCCGACGACCATCTATCTCTGAGCGATCTCGGAACTTACAGCGGACGACCGGTGGAAACGATTGGCCAATCCCCTTATCGAACCGGCTTGTTCGTCGGATAAGCGTCAGAGCGAAGGGACGGTACCATCCACCAGCTTGCGCTCCCGCCGATCGGATACGCGGCAATTGAACGCGCCGAGCGCAAAGTGCCGACGATAGTTCCCATCGAGGCTCAAGCGGATGAACACCGCCCGGTAAAGCTCCTGCCTCCCATCATCGCGGTTGATTGTCCCTGCATCCGGACGGGTACACTGGAGAGCGCCGAGGCAATACACCCTTTAGTAAACACCGGAACGAACCGCGCTGGGAGCTGAGCGAGTATGGGGACGGGATGCTCGGGTGTGTTCGGCAGCTCCAAGAGTGCGGCGAGCTCGGGTCCATAGAAAAGCAAAGACGAGTTCTCGACGACCGGACGACTGATAGCCATGATGAAGCGATGTGCCCATTTCGAGCCCGTCATAATCGACAAGTCGAGCGCCGTTAGGGCGACCACATCTCCGAG
>JAFAOB010000157.1 GCA_019238055.1 Alphaproteobacteria bacterium | reverse complement strand
TCGGGGAGTGGTAAATCCGTCCTACTGCGCACCATCATCGGACTGAACCGGCCGGTGAAAGGTCAGGTCGAGGTGTTCGGCACCGACATTCTGACGATGAGCGAAGCCGAGCAGCGCGATATCGAAAAGCGTTGGGGTGTGCTGTTTCAGGATGGCGCGCTGTTTAGTTCGCTGACCGTCGCTCAGAACATCGAAGTGCCGCTTAAAGAATTCTATCGGATGCCGCGGCGGCTCATAGACCAGATCGCGGCGGTCAAGATCGCCCTCGCGGGCTTGCCCGACGATGCCGGCTCCAAATTCCCGGCGCAGCTGTCGGGCGGAATGCGCAAGCGGGCTGGCCTCGCGCGCGCACTCGCTGTCGATCCCGAAATCTTGTTCCTCGACGAGCCCACGGCCGGGCTCGATCCAATCGCGGCCGGCGAGTTCGACGAACTGATCCGCGATCTGAAGAGCAGTCTCGGTTTGACCGTATTCATGGTGACCCACGACCTCGATACGCTATTTGCAATCTGCGATCGCGTCGCGGTGCTGGTCGATAGAAAGCTTCGTATCGGCACCCTGGACCAGCTGTTGCACGACGATCACCCCTGGATACACGCCTATTTTCACGGTCCACGCGGGCGCGCAGCGCAACAGGCTCAGGCCTCGACTATGGCGGGAGCCGCAACCGCATTCGCAGCGGCGACCCCGGTCTGAAACGCAAATCCGCACCCGGAGAGGTTTAATGGAGACTCGAGCCCATTATGTCGCGGTCGGCACCTTTGTAATCCTTATTGTATGTGCGGTTGTCGGCGCAGTGCTATGGCTCGGTCACGTCGAATTTGGACGCGATCTACAAACCTACTACGTTTTTTTCCGCGGATCGGTTGCGGGCCTCACCCGCGGTTCGGCCGTTCAATACAACGGGATCCCGGTCGGGCGCGTGATCGACATTCGCGTTGATCGGGATAATCTGTCGCAAATTCAGGTCACGCTCGAAATCAACACCAATTTGGTCGAGATCAAGGACGATGCGCGCGCTTATCTCGAAACGAATATTTTGAGCGGCGCCTCGACCGTTCAAATTCGGGGAGGCACACAACAGGCAAAGCTGTTGGAATCTTCACCGGGACACCGCTATGCGATCATCAAAGCCGGCCAATCCGAACTGGAAGAATTCAAATCTTCACTGCCTGAACTTGTCGGCGATCTCAAGCAAGCATCCCACAACCTGAATTCACTGCTCGACGAGCGAAATCGTCAGGCAGTCGCCGACAGCCTGCAAAATCTTCGTACCCTCACTGCCGCCTTTGCCGACCATAGTCAGGACGTTGGTGTAATCCTGGACCATACAAATACGGCTATTCTCCAATTGAATTCTTTGCTACAGAATGTTGACCATAGCTATACCATGCGCGGCGGGTTGAAGGACCAAGCCTCGCAAACCCTCAAAGACTACGACCGCGTGGCGACGAACTTGATCCAGACTGCGCGCCAGCTGCAACTGGTGATTGCCGAGAACCGGCCAGGGCTGCGCAACTTTGTCCAGACGACATTGCCGGGGGTTGACGATCTCGTCAATGATGTGCAGCGGTTGGCCGACAATCTGAACCAGTTTGTCGTCCAGCTGCAACGTGACCCGACGCGCTTGCTGTTTGGCGACCGGCGCCAAGGGTATCAGCCGCGATGAGCCTGCCGCCTTTGCGGATTTGCCGCCGCTGGCTGGCGGGCGGCACCGTGCTGGCGCTCGCGGGCTGCGCTAGCTTGCTTGTTTCAAGTCCACCCAGCAATCTCTACCGCCTGACGGCTGCTCGCGATTTTCCACCCGGTCTCCGGCAGGTCAGCTCCCAACTCATGGTCGATCTGCCGCAAACCCCGGCCGGCATCGACACGGACCGGATCGCGCTGAGCAAGTCCCCGCTCACGCTGGATTATTTTGCCAATGCGGAGTGGATCGACCGCCTCCCGGAGTTGATCGGAAATCTGTTGCTCGCCTCGTTCGAGAATAGCGGTAGGATTACCGCCGTTGATCGCAATTCCGGAGGGCTGCGCGCCGACTATATCCTACGCACCGAAATTCGCCATTTCGAAGCAATATACGCGAGCACCAACGCACCACCGCAAGTTTGGGTAGAAATCGTTGCTCGCCTCGCCGCAGTGCGGCAAAGGGCGATCATCGCCGAGGCACGTTTCGAAAAGCGCGTGCCCGCCACGGCGAACGACATTCCGGCCATCGTTGCCGCTTTCAATACGGCCACCGTTGGCGTGCTGGAGGAGATTGTCGTCTGGACTCTGAGCAATCCCGCTTTATCGCAGCGCCCGGTAATCTGACCACGTTTCGTTCGCATCAAAGCGGTAGTGATGCCGGGTACCAGAATGCGCTCGCAAAATTCGAACGGCTCCAATTCCTAAAGCGAATTTGACGGCCGAGTAACTGATTAGAAAAGCTCCCGGCCGGCTTCGGAATGCGTCAGTCGCGACACATGAGAGCCTCGAGCCGAAGTTTGGGCAGGCACACCACAGGCTGAGACTCTCACCGAGAACCGATTATCTTACGCGTCAATAACAACCCGGCCTATGGGACGGGCTTGGCAGGCAAGAATGTGTCCGTCTTTCTCATCGTCCGGGGTGAGGCCAGTCGTGCAGTCGTGCTCGACAGTGCCCTCCAAAAGGGTGACCTTACACGTACCGCACTGGCCGGCGCGGCATGAGTAAGCCATATCCACTCCCTTATCGAGGGCTAAGTCGAGAATGTAGTCAGAGCCTTTGCAATCGACTTCGATTTTGCTGGTGGCAAAGACCACATGAGCGAGTTGACTCGATTGGGCCTCCGCAGCGCTCGTATCGCGCCTCGGCACGCCGCCAAAGATCTCCTGATGGAACCGCGTCATGTCGAAGCCCATCTGCTCGAGCATGGCGCGGGTGGCATCCATAAAACCGAGCGGTCCGCAAAGGTAGACGCTGCGGTCTTTGTAATCGGGAACCAGCTGGGTCAAGAGTTCTGGGGAAATCCGGCCGACTGGTCCCGTCCAACCGCTGCCTTCCGGTGCCTGGCTGCACACGAATTGGCGTTTAAAACGGGGCAGATGATGCTCCATTAGCTGTAATTCGTGAGAAAAAACCAGATCATCCGGCGATCGCGCGAAATGCAAAAACTGCACGTCCGCTTCGGGCGTTGTGTCGGCAAACCAGCGAGACATCGCCATTACGGGTGTAACGCCGCTGCCTCCCGAAATAAAGAGGTAGGGTCCAGCGTCCTCGGGAAGGCAAGTAAACGTTCCATTCGGGCCATTGATGAATAGCGTTGAGCCGACGCCCATATTGTCGTGCAGCCAATTCGAGATCAGACCCTGATCGACCCGTTTCACGGTGATAGAAATCGAATGAGGCCGCGAGGGACTGGACGAAACGGTATAGCTGCGCCGGACGATATTTCCATTGATCGGAAGCTCGAGGGTGACAAACTGACCCGGATAATACCGAAACAGCTTTGGCGGTTCGGCGACAAAGCGAAAGGTTTTGATGTCGCGGGTTTCGTCGATCACCTGGACGCAACGCACCGGGAGCTTGCCGCGCCGGCAAAAAATCTCGGCGGCAATTTCATCGCCCAACAGAGAACTCAGGTTCGGTGCGGTCGGCTTGCTCTCGGCGACGGGTTTTGCTTTCACCTGAACAGCGGCGCGGGCCGAGGGCCGCCTGATCAGTTCAGATAGATTATCAAAGGCGACTTTCGCCTCTGGGTCACGGTGCAGTGGACCGGATGCCGCTTTCAAAAGCTCGCGCGAAAATTGCTCAAGGTCGTGCTCGACATCCGGACGCTCTTCCGGCTCCAACGAGCTGAGAACCGTGTCGAGCGACGCTGCCACTTGGTCGATGGTGGCGCGCAGCTCGCCCGCGGTGTATTGCTTCCACAAGTCTGGTTTTTCAGCTTCGGTATTGGCGAGCGAGCGTCGCAGCAGCGGCGATTTGCACCAGTCACGCGATGCCAACAGCTGGTCAAACCGCTCCATCTCGCGTGCGGTCATTTTACCATCACCATCGGCAAGCCGCAGAAACATCACCATTGGCAGCTCGACGACGACTCTCGACTTTTCGGTGAGGCGAACTGGCATGACTGGCTCCTACTGCGCGGCTTCGGCCATTGCTTCGATAGATCTGGAGGGTTCGGTCGGGACAGGAGCCGGACCGAGAAGATAGCTCGATACGACGCTGAGAACCGCACGCGTGGCGTGCAAATCTCGGTTGAGCAAATTGTCAATGACATCCCGCGGAACTTCGATGACCTCCGCAGTAGCGCTGACCACTTCGATCGAGGCGGTCCGCGGACGGCCGGTATAGACGCCAAGCTCGCCAAAAACTGCGCCTGATTGAGCGCGCCGGAACACCGTGCGTCCGTTTTCGCCCTCGACATAGGCTTCCGTTTCGCCGCGGACGAGCACGAAGAAGGAGTCGGAACTCTCGCCAAAACGGCAAATCTGCTCTCCCACCCTGAAGGTGACCCGCTTCGATTGACGTGCGATCTGAGCCAAAGTGTCGAGGTTAACTGACGCAAATACCTCGGCTGCAAGAAGTTCGGCCATTTTCGCTATCGTCTCGGAGCGGCGACCTTGTACGACGGCGGCGAGCGCCTCCTCGATCAATGCAGACGGGGTCTTGATCCGTTCCATCAATTCGGCGGCTGGCGCTTCTGCCAAGGCACGATCGGTGCCCGCGACCGCAGAGATTGCGAGGGCAGCAACAACCGGGTCGCGGTCGCGGGCAAGACTACCAAACACCTCAGCAGGCGGCTTCGACGCCTCGATGACATCGAGGTAGGACCACAACACAGGATCGGACGTCATTTCGATAAAGGCATCCCGGATCTCGGCCGGCGCGGCTTCGATCACATCGGCTGTCGCCGGGTCGCTGTCATCGCCTCTCAACACGTAAAGCGACTGGGCGAAGGATCGGGCAATCTGCAGATCGGCAATCGATGCGATGATGCTGACGATTTCGCGGATCAATCCTCTTTGCGTCATCAACAGGGTCTGGCGGATCAGCAGCGCCTCCGGCCGCGGGTCGACGATGAGCGAGAAGCGGACGATTTCCAGCTCGCGCAGTTTTTCCAGCATAGCGCGTGCGCTGTCGATTATCCGCGTTTCATCGCCGCCGATTTCACCGACAATGCGGGCGTGGTCCTCGTCGGAGATCCCAAAAAAGCTTCGGACTGGAGCAGCCGCTTCCAGCGCCTTGGAGGTTGCAAGGAAATCGGCCGGCCTCACGCTTGGCGGGCAGTCACGTTCCACCAGATCGGTCAGGAACTTGCGGTAATTCTCGCGACGTACCTGGACTTCGATCGATCCACGGGCCTCGGGATCGAGCAGCGCCGGATCCTGGATTCCCAGGGATTCGGTAATCGCATGATGATCGGCCTCGGTCAGACCAAGTTGGGTTCGCAGATCCTTTAGTATCTCTAAGCTTTCGGCAGATTGGGCATGGCCGCCTTCGAGCGCTTCGCCAAGAATTGCCCGGTACGCCTCACGTTTCTGGGCAGTGCTGAAATTCGGCAAGGTTTTTGCCAAAACATACACTTCATCCGCCGAGAGCTGGTCGAGGGCCCGCCCTTCCAACACCTCCTCCGAGCGGAAGCCCATGCGTGCGAGCTGGTCACGAAGGCTGCGCGCCACGCGTTCATGGCTGTAGAGTTCGGCATCGCGCCGCAGCGATCGGATCAGCCATGTAGTCGAAACAAAGATGAACAAGACATCGATCAGTTTGATCGCCCAGGACGGCATCAGCAGAATGTTGGGTCGTCCCGCAAAAATATAAAACAGGTTAAAGGTCAGAAAGGCGCAGACCGACAGCATCTGGTGCCGCAATCTGGCTTTGCTAAGTGGTCGGCCGCGCGCGGCCGCAAACCGCGCATAGCCGCGCTCGATCAGTACCCACAGCCAATAGGAGAGCAGAACGCATACGGTCAAATAGAGTGGGGCGGCAATGATTTTTGGGATCGGGATTGCCACGCCGCCCATATAAAAACCGGGATCGAGCAATTTGCCCATCTGCCCGCTTTCGTGGGTCCAAGCCCCGGTAAAGTAGTAGTCCCAACCTCCTGAATAGACCCAGTAGTAGGAATAAAAGGCCCACACCAGACCAAAAAAGCCGTAATACATGAAGCGCTTAGGGTCCGAATCGAGAGTCCGCCAGTAGGAATTCTCGACATCGATGTCGGGGCAATTGGTCGTACAGGCGACGCAGATGCTCTGGTCCCCGCGCGGGCCAGGGGCGCGGCACATCGACTGGCTGACCGGTGTTCCGGCGAGATGCGCCTTTGATTCAACGAGACCGCCGGGGCCGGTATAGATGTCTTGGATGACTGCGATCGGGCAGAAATAATTGCACCAGGTCTTGCCGCCATAGAGAAGACCGATGATCAGGGCAAAACCGAGCATGAATGCAAAGATGCCGACGAGCGCAATCCGGTCCGCGTTAACGAACAGCAGGCGCGCGCACACGCCAGCGGTCAGAAAAGCGAGCTGAAGATAATAGTTGTTACGGCGCAACCAACCCTGCGGCAGCAGCGCCAGCACGCGATCGACCCGGCCGGAGCGGCGGTTGAGTGTCTTGATCTTGTGCTGCCATCCCAGCATGTGCGGGATCTGGCTGAAATGTGACAATGGGCAGACCCGGCGCCACGCCTCATGCCCGAACACCATCAGAAAAATCGGCACGAGCGGCAGCACCATCGTCCACCACATCCGGTTTCCCATAGCGTAGGGCGTCGCCGCGAGAGGATGGCCCTGGACCATAACCGGCGCCGCATCGGGACGTAGGTGAAACGGGCTCCACGTGTTCTCCGGCATCGTCAAAAAGGGTGTAATGGGGTCCCAAAATAGCGAAACGATCAACACGAACCAGGCGATCAACAGCCCGGTTCGCACATATCTCATTTTTTGCTCTGGAATCCGTGAGAACATGGTCTGCACCCTCCCGCCTCAGCAACGCGCACCCCCCGGCAAGCCGGGCGCCCTCACGCGCCATCGTCAGTGTTTTATCAAAACTAACACGTTCGATGCGACGTGAATATCGCTAACCTGGCCATCCTTGGTGGCGAGGGCATCCTGCACCTGACGGAGCTTTCACTGCTGTGAGCTATCTCACACGCACTTTTTTCCTATACATTTTCCTTTAGACAGTCACATACGCGCAGATGTTGACGAGCGCGCGAGAGCGGCGGATCTATATCGTCCTGCAACCTTGCAGGTTAAGAGACGAGAATGACTCGTGTATTGCGTGAGACTAGAAATATTTTCACAATTTGATTGAGTTCGATTGCACAAACTCCCTTAGCCGGCTAGCATCGCCAAACGTATAAAAGCGTTGCCCATGTAAGCACCGAGTCGGCGCGAACGCGCACCTCCGCGCCGGCTGTCACATGATCTCGGGAGGGAGTATGGGTAAATTTTATGCCATTTTGGCAGCAACGGCGGTGATCACTCTTATTAATTTCCCGGCCTCGGCCCAAGAATTGGGGTCCGACAACCCGCCCGATGACCAGCTGCTAACGCAGCGCGAGCAGGAGGTGGGCTGCGACATCTCGACCACGCCGCCGACCTGTCCATCGAATTCGGCGAACCTGTTCGACTCGGGTATATTCGATGTTGCGGTGCCAGGTTCCAGCCAACCGTATCAGCCGGTAGCGCGCGTGAAACGCGACAATTTCGGCGTCGTTGGCCCGTTCATGCTGGGGAATGGGCTTCAGCTAAAGGATATCGACAATCTGGTCTATCCCGGCACCAGCGATAGCGACAAAGCACAATTGCTCGAGGGGATGGTGTTCTTCACTATGTTCCATACCCCGGGCGAAGGCGGGGCGCCAAATCTGAATGGTGTTGGGCCGATCAACAACCAGCCGGCCTGCATCGGCTGTCACTTGAATGCGGCCGACGCGCTCAACAGCAGGGGGCTGCTGCAGGGTTTGCCCTGCGTTCCACCAAACGCGCCCCCTTCCACGTCATCCACCTGCAGCAACGTCTCCCTTGTGACGCGTGCGGGGCGCTCGACGCTGACGAATTTTCAATTTACTTCGCTCAATCCAGCCACCGGAGGAGGCAACGCGCCCGATAACTTAGACGCGATCGACAATGCTGGTAAGACGGCGGCTTTTACGACATTTGGTGACTTTACGACGTCGCTCACGGATAACGGGGGCGGACCGGCCGGCACGCCGCTTACCGGCAGCGTGGGTTGCTTTGATCCGCTGGATGGGGCCAGCCATTCCTGCTCGGGCCAAACGCTGCCGGTGCAGCCTTTTGGGGGGTTCGTGCAGCACCACCGGCCAGCAATCGACGCCTGCTATCCAAAGCCGCTGCCGCCGCTCGGTTTTGATGCCGACTTGAACAACAACAACGAGGGCGACAACCAATTCGGTTTCAAGCGCACCGTCGGCGAACGCGCTGGACCTCCCTATATCGGTCGCGGCTTGATGGAAGCGGTGCCAACCGCCGACATCATGTTTTTCAGCGGCAATCAAACAGCCGAAAACGGCAGCTCTTCGCTGAATATCGATAAAAACCTGAAGTGCACCGGCGGTTGCATCTCCGGCAAGGCCAACATGATCCCGCGCACCTTCACGATGCACACCGCGACGACGGACCTGCAGAACGGCACGGACACCGGCTTTGTCGGCGGCATAGGGCGGTTCGGGTTGCGGGCAAACGGCGTCGAGATCATGCAGTTTGCCGTCGGAGGTCTGCAGGGAGAGCTCTCGTTCACGAGCCTATTCAACGGCGCAGAAATTGTCTTTCCGACATTGTTTCCGGGCGGGACCTCGGAGACGCCCGAACCGGCTGCTTGTTACGCGGCTCTCTCACAAACGCTTGGTCAACCCTATCTGCCGCCGGGGACCTCCCAGCAGGTGAATCTCGATACACTGGAGGTGCACCTCTCCGAGCCTTTCAGCGAGCGAAACTTTATCCGCAACGCCGCTCCGCCGGAGTTTGGGGACGCTCTGCTCGAGATGCTCCGCTCAGCCATTAACCCATTGCTGCAAAACGTATCGTGGCGGCCGGATAGCAGGCAGGCTTTGGTCAAGCGCGGAGCGGAGTTGTTTGGCATTGACCTGGTCGCATTTGCCAACCGTACGATTGGCGGCCCGATGACAGCCGGCGGTGACGGCCGCGACGACAATGCGATCAATCAGGCCGATCGCCAGCTCAACTGCGTCGGCTGTCACACGCCGATCCGCAGGACGGGACAGTCCCCCGCTGCCCTCACCACAACCGGGATTGGGGCGGCCAGTCTCAGCTACAAATGGGCGCCGATCTTTTCGGATCAGCTGCTCCACAGCATGCCCGTCATCGCTGGGGAGCGCGAGACGACAAACGGATTGCCGCGAGACGTGGTGGTTGTCACCCGCTGGTCGTTCCCGCAATTCGCTCAGAACGATGGCGGCAACCGCGGCAAGGTCATATTCGAGACGCTCGATCTGCCGCGCAACCTCGCCGACGATACTTTCTCGAACCTCAAAGCGATCGCCGAAGGTCAGGAATTCCGTACGGCACCTTTAATGGGGATTGGCCGGATCGGGCCGCCGTTCCTGCATGACGCGCGCGTCTATCTGAGCAACCAAACCGTCAACGACACACCCGCTGGGACAGTGACGACAAACCGCTATCAGACCAACGCGCCTCTTGTCGTCCGCAGCGTGAATGATGCGCTCCTCGCCGCGATCGAGCTGCACGACCTGCCAGCACCCGACGACAACAAGACGCCAAAGACGCCCGGCGCCGGATGCCCGGTACCCCAGGAAACAACTAACGTGACTGAGACCGCGGCGGATATCTGCCCGGCCTATAACAGCGCAACCTCGCAAACCAACCGGAGCGACGCGCGCGAGATCATCTACCGCTTCCGCCAGTTGTCCCCCGACGATCAGCAAGCGGTGATCGAGTTCCTAAAGCAGCTCTGACGGGCAGATTGGGACAGTCCTATCATGTCAGAGACGGTGCGGCCAGTCCGACCGCTCCGCCCCTTGACATGCTCGCTCCCGACGCACGGATCGGGGCACCAGGGAATGCATTAGCAACGTTATCCAGGCGGGCTGTTGCACGAGCGGCCGTTAATAGCGTGCAGATGCTTCGGCAATCGCGGGTCAGCTTTTGGCGACATCATGAGCATAATTGACATATAGGAGCTGTATCGCGGATCGTGCCGAAGACATTACGCCGGACACGCAACCGAGATTAGCGGCGATTAAGATGGCACAGCGGCAGGTGATGATCGCCGCCGGATCTGGTTTCGGCGCACCGCGGCCAGGTGGGCGGCGATGCCTTCGATGCGCAGCTTAGAAAGAGCTCGGCCTACGGGGCTCGAATCATAAAGGGGTGCAAAGCGAAGCTGTTTGGACTCCAAATGTGTCTCGCGCACCGGACTCTTGGTGCAGTCTCAAGGTTGAATTTCTCCCCTGGCAAATGCCTCATTGATGTTAATATTTGTCGATGTCGTATCGCGGGACCAAATCGACACCCAGTTATGCGCCCTGGCTTCGTTCCGCGGCGATGATGGCTTTGTTCTGGGGGGCCACCTGCGCGAACAGCATGGCTCAGACCGATGTCGTCAATCAAAAAGGCTCATTCCGCGAGCCTTCCGAACCCTCAATTCGGGGACTTCCAGAGATGCAACCGGGCTCGCTACCGCCGGCCAATTTGAGGTTGCCCGGCCCGGCACCTTCGGTGTCAGCGCCGCTGCCTTCCAACGGTCCCCGTTTTGTCCTTCATAAAGTCAACGTTACCGGCAACACCGTTATTGATGAGCCGTCGATTCGTGCCGTCGTCGCACCCTATATCGGAAGGTACGTGACGCCCAAGGATCTCGAGGAGATCCGCCGCCGTTTTACACAGCTTTACATCAAACGAGGGTATATAAACTCGGGCGCAGTGCTGCCTGATCAGAATGTGAACAACGGCGTCGTTACCTACCACTTTGTCGAGGGGCGAGTCACCAAAATCAATATTACCGGCACCGATCATTTCAAGCCGGAGTACTTTACTTCACGCTTGGCTCGTGCGTCCGAAGCGCCGTTTAATATCGGCGATCTCGAAACAGAGCAGCAGATCCTGCTTCAAGATCCGTTGATCAGACGGATCAACATGGAACTGGTACCGAGTCTAGTTCCAGGCGAGGCGCAGCTCAATGCGGATGTACTCGAAGCGAGCCGTTATTCGTTATTTGCCCAGGTTGCCGACGACCAGTCGCCGACAGTCGGAGAAACGCGCGGCCAGGCTCAGGGGACATTCGCCAACCTGCTTGGCGTCGGTGATGTGTTAACAGCGAATTATGGGCGCAGCGGATCGCTCAATGATGGGTTTGTCGGTTATTCGGTGCCGATCGCCAGCGACGATACGCGACTCAGCCTGCGCTACGACAAGAACGGAACCGTCGTCGTGACCCCGGTCCTGGTGCCGCTCGATATCAGCAGCGCCTATGCCAGTGAGGGCATGGGGCTCAGCCGGCCGTTTTACCGGACTGCAGAGCAGAATTTGACGCTGGGGGTCAGTCTCGAACGGCGCCATGAACAGACGTTTCTGCTCGGCATGCCGTTCGATTTCATTCCGGGTTCCAAAAACGGTACCACCAACGTGACCGCCCTGCGCTTCTCGCAGAGCTATCTCGACCGCACGGCCGATCACGCCCTCGCCTTCCGCTCGACCTTCAGTGTTGGATTGCCGATCTTCGGCGCCACGATAACCGACGTTCAGCCGAGCGGCCGGTTTTTTGTCTGGCTTGGCCAGGGCCAATATGTCCAGCGCATCTGGAAAGATGTGGAAGGGCTGGTGCGCGCCGATCTGCAGCTTTCAGATGCGCCGCTGTTTCAAATCGAGCAGTTCGCCCTTGGCGGAATCGATACGGTTCGCGGCTATCGCGAATATTTGACCGTCACCGACGATGCCGTGCTGGCCTCGGCAGAACTGCATGTTCCGATCGGTCAACTTCGTCTCCCGTATTTGTCGCGAGCGGCTGATGCCGGGGCGGTGCAACTCGTCCCGTTCTACGATTTTGGCCAAGGATGGAATGTCGGCCGACCGACCCCCTATCCACCGAACATCTCCGGGGCCGGTATCGGCGTGCGCTGGCTCATAGGCTCGGGATTAACTGCGGAATTTTATTATGGGAAGGCGCTGCGTAATGTTTCAGTCGGCAACTCGCTCGAAGACAAGGGCATATATTTCCGGATAACCAGTGTCCTTTTTTAGCCGCAGCAAGGCTGTTCCTCTCGGTTATCTTGGGCTCAGGCTGCTGCTCAGAGCGCTGACCGAGCGCCGGGCATATCCCGGTTCGACGAGCCCCACTTGCCTCATCAAGGCATCGAGTGCAGCGTCGCCGTCATAGGGTGCGGCCTCTGCGGCGGCCGCAACAGCGTCGTACCAGAACCCGGCCTGCGCCCATAGCACGG
>JAFAOB010000254.1 GCA_019238055.1 Alphaproteobacteria bacterium | reverse complement strand
ACGGCGCCGCACACGCCAGTGCCGTTCGCGCCGTCGCTCGAAAAGCTTTATATCCCGAGCCCGGAACGGATTGCCGCGACGATCCGCGAGGTGCACCGATATGGGGAGTGATGTTGGGGCTGTTTCGCGCCGCAGCCTCGATCTTTGCAGCGCCGGCTCACTGGTTGAGCCAGCGTCGCATAAACCCCAATAGCCCTTGCGGCATGAAGATGACCATGGCAACAAAAATCACGCCGACCGGGATCAAGTAAAATTCTGTGAAGAAGCGAGACAATCCCTCGCGCAACAACAGAAAAAAGGCAGCGCCGACAATTGGTCCCACCAGAGTGCCGATGCCGCCAACGACGTTGTAAATCACGGTCTCGCCAGAAACGATAAAGAAGACGAAATCGGGGGCGGCGAACTCATTCTGCAGGGCATAGAATACACCGGCGAGGCCGGCGAACAATCCAGAAAGCATGACCGCGACAATCTTATAGCGCTCGACCGGGTAGCCAATCGCGCGCGTGCGCGCCTCGTTCTCGCGGATCGATTGCAGCACCATGCCAAACGGCGATTGCGTGATCCGTCGCAAAAGCAGATAGGATCCGACGACCACCGCCAATACAAACCAGTGTAAATTCGTCGGGGTCAGGTGCAGCCGAATGAGCCCGGGAACTGCTAATAACGGCCGCTCGAACGTCAGCCCGTTTTCACCGCCGGTTACCGCGGTCCAAGTGAATATGATAACGTAAAAGATCTGGGAGAAGATCAAGGTCGTAATCGCGAAATAAATGTCGCGCAAGCGCGTCGAAAAATACGCGACAAATCCGGCCGCCGCCGCAGCACCCAATAGGCCGTACGCCAATGCGAGCCATAGATTGGGCGGCGATACGGTCAACAGAGCGGCTGCAGCACCATACATGCCGAGCCCAAAAAACGCGGAATGCCCGAACGAGACCATGCCGGTGTAACCGATCAACAGATCGGACGACATTGCCAACAAGCCCCAGATCAGGATCTCGGTCAGCAACCTCGCCCAGAACGTCGGCAATACCAAGGGCGCAGCAATCAGTGCCGCAACGACGATCGAAAACCCGATCCAATAGATGGATGCCGGGCGCCGGCTCATCGCGTTGCCGTTGCAAAGAGCCCAGTCGGCCGGAACAGCAACGTCAATATCAGTACGACAAACGAAACGATCACCGCCTGCGCCGGGCTGACCCAGAGTGAGGCATAGGCTTCGAGCAAACTGATAAAAATCGCCGCAACGATCGAGCCGGCGAGATTCCCCATGCCGCCAACCACGACGACAATGAACACCTTTAAAATCCAGTCGAGACCCATCGCGTGATCAACCGCGGTTAATGGACCAAACAGCACGCCGCTCGCTCCAGCCATACCGGAGCCGATCGCGAACACCGTCGCCAGGACGAGCGGAACCGGGATGCCCATCGCTTGCGCCATGACCCGGTCCTGCGTCGTCGCGCGGATCCAGATGCCCCAGGTCCCAAATTTCAGAAACATCCACAGCGCGAAGATCATCGCCCCGGCAATCAAGGCGATGACAACGCGATACCAGGGATAATCGAGATAAAAGAGAGTAAAGTGACCCGAAATCGGCTCGGCGATTTTACGCGCGACCGGCCCAAACTGCCACAACGCATAATTCTGCAGGATCAGCGACAAGCCGAAGGTGGCGAGAATCGTCGTCAGCGGATCGCGACCGAGCAACGGGCGCAGCGTTGTCACGTAAATCAATGCGCCGAGCAGCGCGATCGCGACCATCGCGCTCAGCAGCGCCAGCCAGAAACTGCCCGCCGCCGCCAAGGTCAACACGCCGACATAGGCGCCGAGCATAAACAACTCGCCATGAGCAAAGTTGACGATATCCATAATCCCGAAAATCAGCGTCAGGCCAGAGGCGACCAGCGCCAGTATCATACCGGTCACGACCCCGTTGACGGTCTGGATCAGTATTTGCTGGAGCGAAATCGCCATGCCGCGTCCTATCGATCATTGGTTTGGAGCATCGAGCGGATCAGACGCCCATATATTGCTGGATAATGCTATGGTCTGCCCTTAGCTCTGCGACGGTCGCGTGATGACGGACCATACCCTTTTCGAGAAGATAGATGCGCGACGCGGCCTCCAAAGTCAGCGGCACGTTTTGTTCGACCAGCAGCACGGCGACGTTTTCGGCTTGCAATACCGAAATGATTTCCCGGATCTGCCCGACCATGCGCGGCATCAAGCCTTCGGTCGGCTCGTCGAGCAGGATGATCTTGGGCTCCAGCATCATCGCGCGGGCAATCGCCAGCATCTGCTGTTCGCCGCCCGATAATGTCCCGCCGGCCTGATTGCGCCTCTCGACCAACACCGGGAAGAATTCATAGATCTTTTCCAGTAACGCTTTTTTGCGTTGCTTACTGACTCCGTGACGATCGAGACCGGTACGCAGATTTTCGGTGACCGTCAGAAAACGAAAGATCCGGCGCTCTTCCGGGACATAGCCGATGCCAAGCCGCGCCCGGCGGTGCGCTGGAAGCCCGATGATCGGCTGGGCTTCAAATGCGATCTGCCCCTCGCTCGGCTGCACGAGCCCCATGATCGCCTTCAGTGTCGTACTCTTGCCAACGCCATTGCGGCCGAGCAAGCCCACCACCTCGCCACGGCCGATAACGAGCGAGACGCCGTGCAGAATGTGGCTTTTGCCGTAAAAGCTATGAAGCCCGTCGACTTCGAGAAGAACGGCTCCCGGCGCCGCACCGCTCCCCGGGTTCATGTTTTCAGATAAACCTCGAGCACGCGCGGATCGTGCTGGATCTCGGCGGGTGTTCCCTCGGCAAGAATGCGGCCGTAATGGAGCACCGTAATCCGGTGCGCCAATTCCATAACCACCTGCATATCGTGCTCGACGATCAGGATGGTCAGTTGATGCGAAATGCGCCGCACCAGGTCGACCGTCTCCTGGGTCTCGACCGCACTCATGCCGGCGGTCGGCTCGTCGAGACATAGCAGCTTTGGCTCGGTCGCGAGGGCGATCGCAATCTCCAGATTGCGCTGCTCGCCATGCGACAGATTGGCGGCAAGCACATCGGCCTTGTCCTCAAGCCCGACCGCCTCAAGCGCCGCCTCGGCCTTGTCGATAATGTCGCGATAGCGGCGATGGTGGGTTAACAGGCTCCAGCCGTGACGGCGCGACTGCGCCGCGATCCGTGCGTTTTCAAGTGTTGTCGCGTTGGGTAGGATATTGGTGATTTGATAGAGCGCGCGATCCCCTTTTGCGAAACCCGGTTGGGCGGGAGCCCGGTAATCTCATCGACATCAAACAGGATGTGACCGGCTGTTGGCTGTATTACGCCAGTCAGGCAATTGAAAAAAGTGCTCTTCCCGGCGCCGTTGGGGCCGATCACCGCCCGCAATTCGCCCGGCATCACGGCGAAATCGACATTGTCGAGAGCTGTCAGCCCGCCAAAGCGTACCGTTAAGCCTTTGGTGACCAAGATCGGCTGGACATCCGATCCGGAGACAGCGGCTATGCAAGTCCGAGCGAGTTGAATGTTCCGCTTCTCACTCAAGCAAAGCTGCAGGCCGGCGGCACCAAAGTTTTGTCCTTGGGCACGGCTTCGAGGATATGCGGTTTGCCATTCTTGATTACAAATAACAGCTCGCGCAAAAAGGCTTGGTGGTCTTCCTTGCGCAAGGTCTTATCGCCTTGCGGAAAATCGTCGCCTTCCTTCATCTCGAGACCTTCGAGCGCTGCGATCAGCTTGGGCGTGTCCTCGCGGCCCTGAAAGCCCGATTTCTCGATGCCGAGCTTTAGTGCATTTATGGCCTCGTAGTTGGATTGTGTATAGCGGTCAGGCAACGGACCCGACGGATCGATTTTTTTCAATCGCGCGGTGGCCTCGTCGAGAAATTTGCGGTTTGCCGGTGTATCGAGCGGCGGGTCCAACACCGGCAGATAACGGTTGATACCGACAAAGCCTTCGATTTTGTTGCCGAGAGCCGGCAAATTCGTCGACTCGGCGATGGCGCCATCGCCGGCCCATTTGTATTTCTTTGTCAGGCCGAGATCATATAGTTGATTGGCGAGGCTTGTCCCATCGGTCCCGAACGAAATACCAAACAGGCCGTCGAAATCGCCGTTGATCTTCGAAATGAACGGAGTCGTATCGGCGGTGCCGAGCGGAATGCCGGTGCTGCCGACGACCTGTCCACCCTGTTTCTCGATTTCACGAGTATAGGCATCGCGGGTGGACTGGCCCCAGGCATAATCGGCATAAATGATGTGCCATTTCTTGCCAAGCTTCCCGACCAGATAGGGGGCGAACGCCACCGCCTGGGCCGGCGCGAAGTCAAAGGTGCGGAACGTGTATCGATTGCATTTTGTGGTCGTCAGCGTCGTATCGAGACAGACGCCGATCATATTGGCCAGCTGGTGGTCTTCCCAGACCGGCATGCAGGCGAGGCATATATTCGATAAAAAGCCGCCGACATGGGCGTCGATATTGTCTTCGGTGACCATTTTCTCGACCGCGCGGCGGCCGATATCGGGTTTGGATTGGTCATCGGCGACAATCAGATCGACCGGCCGGCCATTGATGCCGCCGAGCTTATTGATGCGGTCGATCGCCATCTGAATGCCGACGAGTGCCGTCTTGCCGCCCACCGCGGCGACCCCGGTTAGCGGCTGCAGGCTGCCGATCTTATAAGGCTTGGCGTCGCCAAAGGCGGCACGCCATGGCGCGGGCAGCAACATTGTCGCGACAGCACCGCTCGCCCCCCAGCCGAGCAGGCGACGGCGCGTCGGCGCCGCATTCTCTGCTACGTTTTCGACGTCGCTCATCGCCGCTCCTTTCCCTGTCGCTTTGCTATTTGTAACCAACGCCCTGGCACGCCGGACAAGCTTATGCACCAATGAGCCGTGAAGTGGCGCGAAAACAAAGAAAGTGTCAAGTTTAACGGCTGGTGGTCTTGCTTTCGTGGTGCAGAGCGAATCGCAAGGTCAGGGAAGTCTGGATCGTTTACCGATATCCTCGCGCGACAACAGGGAGGACGAGGTTGGGATGTCTGAAGATAGCATTCGTATTCCGACAGGTGACGGTCGCACGTTACAGGGTTACCTCGCTGTGCCCGCCACGGGAAGCGGCCCCGGGATACTGTTGATCGACGATCAAGCCGGCAATGACGGTCCGCGGCCGCCAGCCGAGCTCTATGCTGCCGAGGGCTACGTTGTGCTGTATCCCGAGGCGCTCGCCGGAGACGAAGAGGTTGCAGCGGTGATTGCGGCTTTGCGCGAGCGTGGCGAATGCACGGGCGGCGTCGCTGTGTTGGGTTTTGGCCATGGCGCGATGATGGCGCTGCGAGCCGCGGCGGAAGGACGGGTTGCCTGTGCGGTCTGCTATTGCCTTAACGGCATCGAAATGGCGATCGAACTCGTGCCGCGGATCACATGTCCGGTTGGGCTGCATTTCGCCGGAAACGACCCGGCAGCGCCGCCCGCCGCAGTGGCGCGACTAAAGGAAGCAGTCGCCAACGCCGCTGCCGCGGCCAGCCGGGAGGGGGACCGAACCTCCCGCCCAGAGGTCGAAATCCATATTTATCCCGGCGCTGCGGCCGGCTTCGCACGCCGCGGCGACCCGCATTTCGACCGTGCTGCCGCCGGTCTCGCGCATTCCCGCTCGGTCGCGCTGCTGCGCCGGGTCATGGGCCCGCATTACGACCTTGAGGCATTGTGGGAGGCACATATCCGCTACGAATTCGAAACCCGCGATGTCGCCGCAACGATGGCGACGATGGTCCCCGAGCCCTATGTCAATCACGTCCCGGTGATGACCGGCGGGGTCGGCCAGCGCGATCTTGCGCGGTTTTATGCCAATCACTTTATTCCGAAATGCCCGGCCGACATTTCGATGGTGCCGGTTTCGCGAACGATCGGCGCCGATCGTATCATCGACGAGATGATCGTGTCGTTTACCCACGATATCGAAATCGATTGGATGCTGCCCGGCGTGCCACCCACCGGGCGCCATGTGGAAATCCCGCTCGTCGCGATCGTCGGCTTTCGCGGCGACAAGCTCTATCACGAACACATCTACTGGGATCAGGCGAGCGTCCTGGTGCAGATCGGGCTGCTCGACCCAAAGGGGCTTCCCGTTTCCGGCGCTGAGACCGCCAAAAAGCTTCTCGACGAGACCCTTCCCTCGAACACTTTGATGAAGCGCTGGAGCGACAGCGCGCCCACCGCCCGCGGTCGCTGACAAAGATCGACGCGGCTTCAGAAAATCACGGCGCCGGGGGACCCGAGCGGTATCATCGCCAAACATGACCCAAAACATGTATGACGATCCTGTCTTCTTCGCGCGCTATGGCCAGCTTAACCGCTCGGTTGAAGGACTAGCGGGAGCGGCAGAGTGGCCCGCCCTGCGCGCGTTGCTTCCCGATCTGCGCGGGTTGAAGATCGTGGACCTCGGCTGCGGTGCCGGTTGGTTCTGCCGCTGGGCGAGAGAGCAGGGGGCCGCTCAAATCCTTGGGATCGACATCTCCCAAAAGATGCTCGAGCGCGCCGAGGCCAACACCGCAGATAGCGCGATTAC
Organism: Alphaproteobacteria bacterium; assembly: GCA_019238055.1. GTDB lineage: Bacteria > Pseudomonadota > Alphaproteobacteria > ATCC43930 > CGMCC-115725 > AP-15. The sequence goes on along the minus strand of JAFAOB010000254.1, from coordinate 3,592 downwards.
CTACATCCGAGCCGATTTGGAACAGCTGGACCTGCCACAGGCTGGTTTTGACCTCGCCTACAGCTCGCTGGCACTACACTACATCGAGAAGCTTGAGCCGCTTTTTTTGACACTCTATCGCGCTCTTGTTCCTGGTGCGAGTTTCGTGTTCTCGATCGAGCACCCGATCTACATGGCTCCGACGCGACCGGGCTGGATACTGGACGCGAATGGGCGCAGGACATGGCCGGTCGACAGCTATCAAATTGAAGGCAAGCGCGTCACGAATTGGCTCGCCGACGGCGTCGTCAAATATCATCGCACAATCGGAACCACGCTCAATCTGCTCATTCGTCAGGGGTTCATGATTCGGCATGTTGAAGAATGGGCACCAAGTGATGTGCAGATTGCAGCCAAGCCCGACCTCGCTGAAGAGCGCGACCGGCCCATGTTCCTGTTGATTGCGGCGTGGCGGTAAGGCTGCTCTCTCTGACAGGCGCCCTTCGGCTCTGGATCTCTTTGCCAGAACAGACGCTATGTCACATCCTGGTGAGAGAACGAATACCTGGCGCCGAAATTGTCTTAATCACAGCCGGGACGAACCCGCACGGAGAAAATGGGGTTGATGCCATTACACCCGCGAATTTTGACGATTGCGACTGCCGTGCCGCCGTACCGACTTGAGCAAGACGACGTGATCCAGCGCGTTCGCAAGCTGTTTGCGGGAGCGCCGACCTTGGAGCGTCTGATGCCGGTGTTCGAAAACACAGGTATCCGCACGCGCTATTCCTGTGTGCCGATCGAATGGTACGATCGCCCGCACGGCTGGACCGAGCGCAACCGGGTCTATATCGCGAGTGCCCTCGATCTTCTCGAAACCACCACGATAAAACTACTCGATCGCGCGGGTCTCAACAAAACTGCGATTGATGCCGTGGTCACTGTGTCGACGACCGGCATTGCCACCCCGAGCCTGGACGCCCTGTTGATCGAGCGAATGGGGCTGCGCCGTGACGTACGCCGATTGCCGATTTTTGGGCTTGGCTGTGCCGGCGGCACAGTTGGCCTGGCCCGGGCAGCAAGCCAGGCGCTTGCGGCGCCCGGCGAGACCGTGCTGTTTCTGGTGGTCGAGTTGTGCGCGTTGGCGTTTCGCGGCGACGATTGGTCGAAGAGCAACATCGTCGCAACCGCATTGTTCGGGGACGGCGCGGCCGGCGCCTTATTGTCGACCCACGGTGACGGCCCGGCAATTATCGCGAGCACAGAGCATACCTGGCCCGGCAGTCTCGACGTAATGGGTTGGGACATCGCCGATGACGGCTTCAAAGCGGTGTTTTCACGCGACATCCCGCAGCTCGTGGCGACTGAGTTGCGTGCTGTGGCTGAAGCGTTTCTCGGCCGTCACGGCTTGGCGCTCGCCGACATCGATCGCTTTCTGTGCCACCCGGGCGGCGCCAAGGTTATAACGGCGCTGGAACACGCCTTCCACCTGCGGCATGGCGCGCTTGCCGGAGCACGTCTCGTGTTGCGTGATTATGGCAACATGTCGGCCGCGACCGTGCTGTTTGTGATGGACCAAATGCGCACCATAGGACCGCAGTGGAATTTGGGATTGATGACGGCGCTCGGCCCCGGGTTCACTGCCGGGTTTTTGCTGCTCGCCAATCGATGACGCCGCTTTATTGGGTGCTCGCCTGTGTCGCTCTGCAGCGGTTAGTCGAACTCGCCTGGGCCCAGCGCAACACGGCACGCCTGCGGCGGTTCGGCGCGAGCGAAGCCGATGCTGCCGGCTATCGCTACTTTGTGGTGCTCCACATCAGCTGGCTGGCAAGCCTGGCACTGCTGGTCCCGGCTGCAACCCAGCCGAATTGGCTGGCGCTCGGGTTGTTTGCATTGCTGCAGCCGGCTCGCTTGTGGGTCATTTTGAGCCTCGGTCGTTATTGGTCGACGCGGGTCTTGACCTTGCCGGGCGCCCCTCTCGTCGAGACCGGCCCATACCGTTGGCTGCGCCACCCGAATTATGTGATCGTGATAGCGGAGATCGCGTTGCTGCCGCTCGCTTTTGGCGCCGTTGCGATCGCCGCTGCATATTCGGTTGTCAACCTGGTGCTGATCGCGCGCCGCATTCGGATCGAGGACCAGACATTGGCGCCGCGCCGGGGGCTATGACGATCGCCGGGAGATCAGCGCCAAAAACCTGGATCGGCTTCACCGCCATGGCGGTTGGCATGTTCATGGCGATCCTCGACATCCAGATCGTCGCCAGCTCGCTGCCTGAGATCCAGGCTGGGCTCACCATCCCGCTCGATCAGTTAAGCTGGGTGCAGACCGCCTATTTGATGGCCGAAATCGTCGCAATACCGCTGACCGGCTGGCTGACCCTGATGCTGTCGACCCGCGGCGCGTTTGTCGCCTGCGTTGCCGGCTTTACTGCGGCGAGCCTGGCATGTGCCGGTGCGACCGGATTATCGACCTTGATCCCGGCGCGAGTGGTACAGGGATTTTGCGGCGGCGCGCTGATCCCGCTCGTCTTTTCGGCGATCTTTTTAATGTTTGAAGAGACGGCGCGACCCCGCGCTACATTAATCGCCGGCATCTTTGCGATGCTGGCCCCGACCCTTGGGCCGGTCGTTGGCGGGTTTGTCACCGACCGGTTCTCGTGGCATTGGCTGTTTTTGATCAATGTGCCGCCGGGGATCGTAGTTGGTTTATTGGTCGCCGCGACCGTGAATGTCGATCGTGCCGATCGCCGCCGCTTTGCATCGGTCGATCTCTGGGCGTTGCCGTTACTGGCCGTATTTCTGGCGGGGCTTGAATTGCTGCTAAAGGAGGCGCCGGCGCGCGGCTGGCAGACCACTCCGATGCTGTTGCTGGCCGCGCTCTGCGCTGTTTTGGGTGTTGCCTTGGTGACGCGCTCGCTGTGTCATGCGGCGCCGCTGATTGAGCTCGGCGCCTTTCGCGACTGTAATTTTGCGATCGGCTGTTGTTTCAGCTTTGCGCTTGGGGTCGGTCTTTATGGGGCAACCTATCTGTTGCCGGTGTTTCTTGGCGCCGCGCGCGATTACGACGCGCTGGCGATCGGCAAGATCATGATAGTGACGGGTGCGGCACAGCTGGCGATCGCGCCGGTTGCAACAATGCTCGAACGCCGCACCGACGCAAGACGGCTGCTCGCCGCCGGCTATGCGCTGCTCGCGATCGGCTGGCTTGGCAACGGCCTGATGACGCCGGCGACCGATTTCTGGGGCCTGTTTTGGCAGCAGCTGGTGCGCGGTGCGGCGGTCATGCTGTGCTTGTTGCCGAGCACGACATTGGCGCTTGGTGGTTTCGATCAGGCGCGCATCCCGAATGCGAGCGGCCTCTTCAACCTGATGCGCAATTTGGGCGGCGCCATCGGACTGGCAGTGATCGACACGATCGTCCAACAACGCACACCATTGCATGTCGTGACCCTCATCGCGCGGCTCCAGGCCGGCGATGCCGCAGCCGCGCGCTTTGTCGGATTGCCTGCCGAGCGCTTTACCGGCACACCGATCGGTCCAGTCGATCAGGCAACGCGCGATCTGGTCGCCCCGCTTGTGGAACGCGCAGGCCTTGTCGCCGCGTTTAATGA
>JAFAOB010000253.1 GCA_019238055.1 Alphaproteobacteria bacterium | reverse complement strand
GATCGAACCATTACCCGACACCTATGTCGATCAGGTGTTCCAGGGGCCGCTCGGCTGACCCATTCGCCGTCACCCCAAGCAATCGTTTTGGCCGGTGGGCCTTTAGCCCGCGGGCATGACCCGCGGGTCGGGCCCGTGGGCCTTCAGCCCACGGACTTGATCCGTGGGCATCCATGAGAAACCGGAAAACCCGTGCCGGCCTCTCGTGGATGCCCGGACCAACCCGCGGGTCGAGCCCGCGGGCTATCGGTCCACCGGGCAAGACGAATATTGGTCTTAGTAACTCATGGGCTTAGGTGCTTAGGGGGGCTCAAATGAAGCCGTTCCGGTTCGGTGTGAGTGTCAGATTGTCGCGCTCGCGCGCGGAATGGGTGGAGAAGGCGCGCAGGATCGAGGCGCTCGGCTACGATGTGCTGACGGTCCCGGATCACCTTGCCGAGCTCTTGGCACCCATTCCCGCTCTCGTCAGCGCGGCGGAGGCGACGACGGCGATCCGGGTCGGCACGAATGTCCTCAACAACGACTTCCGCCATCCGGTGTTGGTCGCGCGCGAGGCGGCGACCGTCGACCTTTTGACCGGAGGCCGCCTCGAGCTCGGCTTGGGGGCCGGGCATGTGAAGTCCGAATACGACGAGGCGGGGTTGGTCTTCGACAGGGGAGGTGCGAGAGTCGAGCGGTTGGCCGAAGCAATAGCTGTAATCAAAGGCTTGATGACCGGCGAACCGGTCACCTTTGCCGGCAGGCATTACCGCGTCACCGGCCACACGATCCATCCGCTTCCCGTTCAACGACCCCATCCTCCGATCGCTGTCAGCGGCAATGGCATGCAGCTGCTGAGCTTGGCTGCGCGCGAGGCCGACATCATCGGTTTCTCCGGCATCACGTTCCGCCGCGGCGGAACGGCTCCCGATCTCTCGGGATGGAAGGTGTCGGGCGTCGATCGGCGCGTTGATCTCGTTCGCGCGGTCGCCGGCGACCGGTTCGCTAACCTGGAGCTGAACGTGCTCGTCCAGCAGGTCATCGTGGTCGACGACCGTCGGCGGGCAGCCGAGGAACTGGCGCGCCATTGGAACCAGCTCAGCCCCGATGAGATCCTCGAGAGCCCGTTTGTGCTCGTCGGCACGATAGACCAGATGGTCAAAGATCTGCTGGTACGCCGAGAGCGTTGGGGCTTCTCTTATTTTACGATTTTCGAGCCGTATCTGAGCGCGTTTGCGCCGGTTGTCGATCAGCTCCGCGGCAAGTAGAAGTCTGCGGTTGTGCAATTTTGGGCGCCGCGGGAGCGAAGAGCCGATGACCCCTGAAGAGTATCTTGCTCGCGTCCGCGCCTTGCTGCCGGTGCTGCGCGAACGCGCCGCGCGGGCCGAGCAGTTGCGCCGGCTGCCGGACGAGACCTTTGCCGATTTCCAGGAGACCGGACTGTTTCGCGCGTTGCAGCCAAAGCGGTATGGCGGGTACGAGCTCGACCCCGGCACCTTTTATCAAGCGGTGATTGAGGTCGGCGCTGTCTGCGGCTCGAGCGGCTGGATCCTTGGCGTGCTCGGTGTGCACAACTGGCATCTGGCGATCCTGCCGCTGCAAGCGCAGGACGATGTCTGGGGCAAAGACGACAGCATCCAATTGTCAACCTCGCTGGCGCCGACCGGGACCGTCGAGCGCGTCTCGGGCGGCTATCGGATCAAAGGCCGCTGGTCGTTTTCGAGCGGCTGCGATCATTGCCAATGGGCGGTGCTGGGCGGCGCCGCGCCGCCCGTCGCACCCGGCGAGCCGGCTGACCCGCGGGTTTTCCTGTTGCCGCGGCGCGATTATCGCATCAACGACAACTGGCATGTGATGGGGCTGTGCGCCACCGGCAGCAAGGACATTGTCGTCGATGACGCCTTTGTGCCGGAGTACCGCACCCATTCCTATCACGACGCGTTTGCGCTGAACCATCCCGGAGCCGCGGTCAACCACGCGCCGCTGTACCGGCTGCCCTTTGGGCAGATTTTTACCTACGGCATCGTGTCACCGGCGATCGGGGCGGCGCAGGGGGCGCTGACGTGCTTTCGCGAGCAGGCGATGAGGCGGATCAATGTCCGCGACGGCTCGCGCACCGTTGAAGACCCGTTCATCCAGTATCGACTTGCCGAAGCGGCAGCTGAAATCGACGCGGCGCGCGAACGCATGCTCGCCAATTTTGCCGAGATGATGCGGCTTGCGCGCGTCGGCGAAGAAATTCCGCTTTCGATGCGCGCCCGCTGTCGCTGGGATTCCGGAAAGGCGATCGAACGCAGCGTGCGGGCGATCGATTTGCTGTTTGAGGCGAGCGGCGGCCATGGCATCTTTCTTGACAACCCGATCCAGCGCGCCTGGCGCGACGTGCATGCGATGCGGGCGCATGCCGGCAACAATCCCGAGCGCGCCTCGTTCATCTTTGGCCGCTCCGAGTTCGGCCTGCCGCTGCAAGACATCCGGTTTTGATCCCGGCGTCGTGATCCTCACGTGGTAAGACCCTGGAGCTCATGGCGGTCTTACTGGGTGCAGGTCTGGTCGAGCAGCTCCTCGGCCGCGCCGGGATTGGCGCCATGCGCCTCGGTGTCGAGGACGTAATAAGTGCCGGGCGTGTTGGATCCGATCACCGCGATGCTCTGGTCCGCCATATCGGCTCGCGCGCCCGGCATCGCCGCCACGAGATTGAATGGGCTCTCGCTGCCGGTGAGGTCCCTGGTTTTGATCACGCGGTATATGTGGGCGGCCGCTCCGAGAGGAAATTGAGCCGGCATTGTCGGGTTGGTTCCGATGTTTCCGGCTTGGGCTGCGAGGTTCCATGCGACTGCGGGCAGCACGCAGGCGATGTGAATGTGCAACTGGTTTTGGGTACGCCCGTAAACGGAATTGATCGCAAGTGCTATGGCGTCCGCCGGTTTTTTGACAAAGATTTGCGCCTGTTGCCAGCCGTATTCCCAGAAATCGACAACCGGCGGCATAAAAATCTGTTTATCGTCGATCCCGGTTACGCGAATGCTTGGAATGATCAAATAAGCCGCCGGTTTGGCAGCGCTGTTGTCCTTGAGAATGATGTATTCGTCTGCGGCATCATAGGCGCGGCATCCGGAATTGCTGTGAAGGTTTCGCGAGCAGCATTGGGTGAGCGACCACAGCGCGTTCGGCCGCGGCGCGACGACACACGAAGTTGCACTCTGGTCGAGTGCCGTAGTCGGCGCTGCCGAATGCGATGTCTGCGTCTGCGCCGAGCTCGCAAAGCACATCGACTGCACCAGCGCCAAGCCGAACAGCAATCCGGCGCCGGCGCTTAGGCGGGGATGATGCAACGTTTCCTCTGCACGGTTTGCCCGTCACAAGCTGCCAAGCACGCTTTTATAGTTAATCGAATTCCCTCCCGGATACGACCCATCGTTTCTAAAACGTCCTTTTCTAAAGGCGAACAATAATCAAAGCCACACCTCAATTCGTTGCTAATCTGGCCCGCGCTGCAACTCGTCAATAAATCGTCAAAACTTGATACGCCACTCCCATTAATTAAGCATGGCAGTTAATTTACCACGGCGCAAGCGAAGGCGACAAATGGTGGATGCAGCGATCGCGAGCGGTGGGCTCGGTGCGGCGTCGGCATGGGCATCGCGGCTGTGCAAAGCTGTGCGCGATGCCTATGCCGCCGAGGGCGAGCGCCGGCTCTTGTGGCTGCCGGCATGCTTTGGCGCCGGCATCGCCGTCTATTTCGCGCTGACGTTTGAGCCGCCGCTGTGGTTCGGGCTGGCTGCGACACTCGCTTCTGGTGCTGCCGCCTTTGCACTGCACAAACGCCCCTATTTGTGCGAAGCAGCCCTCGCCATAACAATGTTCTGCGCCGGCTTCGTGCTGATTGGCGAAACGGCATGGCAGCGCCAAGCGCCGATGCTGCAGCGCCGGCTCGGGCCGGTGACCGTCAGCGGCCGGGTGGTCGACATAGATTTGGTCGAGCGCGGTTGGCGCGTCATTGTCGCACCCGATCCATTATCCGGGTTGCAATCGAGCGAGCAGCCGGCGCGGCTGCGCATCCACATCGCTGCTTCGAGCGACGCGCTCGAGCCGGGCGATCCGATCGCAATGCGCGCAGTACTCTACCCGGTACCGGGGCAGATCCTGCCGAGCGCCCACGACATGCAGCGCGAAGCCTATTTCGCGGAGATTGGCGGGGTCGGTTACAGTTTGGGCCCGGCGCGTCGCTCAATGACGGGCGGAGGCGATCCTGATGGCGGATGGCGCGAGGATCTGCGCCGCCTGCGTACCGACATGTCGCGTCGGATCATCGCGGTTTTGCCGGGGTCGACCGGCGGTGTCGCCTCGGCGCTAATCACCGGCAAGCGCGGAGCGATCTCCGAACAGATCAAAGCGGCCTTCCGTCAATCGGGATTGCAGCATCTTCTGGCGATCGCCGGACTGCACCTGGGTCTGGTCGGCGGGTTTGTTTTTTTTACGGTTCGCGCCGGGTTGGCATTGATCCCACGGGTAGCGCTGCGTTACCCAATCAAGAAGATCGCCGCCATTGCCGCTTTGGTTGTGCTTAGCTGCTACCTATTGCTGTCTGGGGCGGCGATCCCAACCGCACGCGCCTATGTCATGAATGGCCTCGTTTTCGTGGCGATCCTGATCGACCGCTTGCGGATTTCAATGCGGATCTGCGCATTTGCTGCGGCGTTTGTCCTGGCGGTCAAGCCCGAAAGTCTGATCGGCGTCAGTTTTCAAATGTCGTTTGGGGCGGTCGTAGCACTGATCGCGGTTTACGAGACTTACGGGAGCCGCCTCGGCCATTGGCTGCATCGCCCATCTTGGTCAGGACGTGTGCTTGGTTATGCCGGGGCGGTGGTGGTTACAACAATTGTCGTGACGATCGGTACCGACCCGTTTTCGATCTACCATTTCCATCACATCGCGTTCTATTCGCCGCTTGCCAATGTCATAGCGGTGCCGCTGAGCGCGGTATGGACGCTGCCTTGGGGGGTCGTTTCCTGCCTGCTAATGCCCTTCGGGCTCGAGCGGTTTGGGCTGATCCCGATGGGCTGGGGGATCGATGCCACGATCTTTGTTGCCCAAGCTGTTTCGGGATTGCCAGGAAATGTCTGGCCGATGCCGCGTCTGCCGACGGCGGGGTTGGCATTGGTGTCGTTTGGCGGGCTGTGGCTGTGTCTGTGGTTGCAGCCATGGCGCCGTTGGGGCGCTGTGGCGATTGCAGCCGGGCTCGCCGGCATGGCGCTGACTCGTCCACCAGACATCGTCATCGCCGATCTCGGCCGCTTTCTCGCGGTCCGTTCGCCCGAGGGCGATTATTGGGCGGCCGCCGTTCGCGGCGAGCAGATCGAAGCCGCGTTTCTCAATGAAGAGACCGGTCTCGATATAATTCCGTGGCCGCAGGACGCCTCGTCCCCGGGGCTCGCATGCTCCGGCGAGCGGTGCCGTTATTCGGTGCACGGGCGCAATGTGGCAATCTTGACCGGCGCTTCTGCGCTCCCTGCCGATTGCGGCGGCATCGATGCGATCGTCAGCCAGGTGCCTGCCGGGTTTCGTTGCCGCTCGTTGATACCGGTGATCGACCGCATCGATTCCTGGCGGCTGGGCGCTGTCGCGCTGTGGCTTGATCAAGCCGGAGTGGTCACCGAGAGCGCCAATGGCAGCCGCGGCGATCGGCCGTGGGTCCCGCATCCCCGTTCGCGCCGCCACCTACAGACCGCCAATGTCGATCAACGAAATTGATATTGGTTCCATTAACATAAAACAAAATTATGACGGAAGATTGTCAGTCCGTCGGTTTTCACCCGACCATCGTAATTAGAGCGGTCGAGAAGCGACCTCTGTGCTGGCATAGACTCGATAAATCCTGGATAGGACTTTGGCAAAAATAACTTGAACACTGAAGGCATTTCCAGCACTCTTTTGGCAGGGGGATCCGGGGATCATCGGGAGCAAATATCGAGCACTGGCGGGTCGGCTGGACGAGGC
>JAFAOB010000241.1 GCA_019238055.1 Alphaproteobacteria bacterium | reverse complement strand
TCACGACGACACCGCCATCGACGAACTCTCCGCTCACATCCACCGCCGCGTCGAGCAAGCCGCCGGGGTCATTGCGCAGATCGAGGATGAAGCCGTTCAGGCGACCATGCGCCGCGGCCTTCATCTTGGCGATGGCGTCGGCAAGTTCGTTGGCCGTGTTCTCGGTAAAGGTCGAAATCCGGGCATAGCCGATCTTATCGCCCTTTAGTGCCGATTTGACCGAAACGACATGGATGATGTTGCGGGTCAGGGTCACATTGAAAGGCGGCTGCGTGCTACGCAGGATCTCGAGGTTCACCCGCGATCCGGCCGGTCCGCGCAGCCGTTTGACAACCGTCTCCACGTCCATTCCGGCGGTCGACAGCCCGTCGATCTTGACGATGCGGTCGCCTGGCTCGATGCCGGCATTCGCCGCGGGTGTGCCGTCGATTGGCGAGATCACTTCCGGCACCTTGCCTTCCAAAGTCAGCTCGATCCCGATCCCGCCGAATTGGCCGCGGGTGACCGCATTCATTTGCTGGTATTGATCCGGGTCCATGTAATCCGAATGCGGGTCGAGCCGAGTCAGCATGCCCTTCAGCGCGTCTCTGGTCAGTTCGTCGCCCGGCACAGGCTCGACATAATTGCGCTGTACAACACGAGCCACGGTTTGCAGCAACGCGAAATCGGCGGGATCGCTCGACGCCGTCGAGGCCGCGCCGGCTCCGGTGCTGTTACAGCCGTAAAGGGTGAGCGTGATCGAAGCGACAGCCGTCGCCCTGACGGCAATATCGTACAGACGGGGAAGCGTGATCATTGGAGCCTTCGCGGCTAGCGGTCAGCGGAGATCGACAAAACCCGGATGATCGGTCTTGCCACTCTACCGCGGGCGGCCAATCCGGTATCCGGACGGCCGCAATTTAGTCTTCTTGCGAGCCGCGTCCAGAGGCTGCAGGCCGGTCGCCGCACCGAGGACGGTTTTCGCACTCGGCCGATCGCGGCTATAACCCGCACGCAAACCGGCTCGGGTAAGGAAAGAACGCCATGACGAGTGGACCGGCAACCGACCGACTGACGGTGGCGGGGATTGAACTCGAAGTCCTGCGCCGCGGCACAGGCCGCCCAATATTGCTGTTGCACGGCTTTGATACGGTTGATCCCGAAGCTCGATTTCTCGAGGCACTCGCGCACCATGGCGAAATCATCGCACCGTCAGCGCCGGGCTTTGGCAATTCACCGCGGCCAAAGGATTTCGATACAGTCTACGACCTCGTCCATCTCTATCTGGCCGTGCTCACCGCTTTGCCGGGCGATAACATCGCCGTGCTCGGCTTTTCGTTTGGCGGCTGGCTTGCCGCAGAAATCGCAGCGGCCTGTACCCATCGCATCGACCGCCTGATCCTGATCGATCCGCTCGGCATTAAGATCAGCGATCGCGACACGCCTGACATCCTCGACATCTTCAACAGATCGCCTGACGAAGTGCGCCGCTGCAGCTGGCACGATCCGGACCGCTATGCGCCCGATTATGACGCGATGTCGGACGAGCAGCTGGTGATTCACGCGCGCAACCGCGAAGCCCTGTGTCTGTATGCCTGGCACCCATACATGTACAATCCGCAATTGCCGCGCTGGCTCGGCCGGATCGATGTGCCGACGTTGCTGATCTGGGGCGCTAGTGACCGCGTCGTCAGCCCCGAATATGGCCGGGCCTATGCCGGGATGATCCCGGGTGCGCGTTTCGAATTGATCGAGCGCGCCGGGCACAATCCCGAAATCGAGCAGCCCGAAACCTTTGTCGACCATGTCGCCCGGTTCCTCAACGGCTAGCAACAGGATCGATCAGGGTAACCGTTATCCGCACTATGAACCGAGACGATAGTAGAAAAACGAGCACCACTCAGCGCAGGTGGCAGGCCACCTGATGGCCTGGAGCCACCTCGCGCAAGGGCGGGCTCTCGATCTTGCAACGCGCTTCGGCGTAGGGGCAGCGGGTATGAAACCTGCAGCCCGGCGGCGGGTTGATCGGGCTCGGCACGTCGCCTTGCAACAGCTGTCTCTTGCGTTTGACACGCGGGTTTGGGACCGGCACCGCTGCCAATAATGCCTCGGTATAGGGGTGCAGTGGGTTGATGAACAGCGTCTCTTTATCGGCGAATTCGACGACCCGCCCAAGATACATGACCGCGATGCGGTGGCTGATATGCTCGACGACGGCCAGATCGTGGGCGATGAACAGATAGGACAAGTTCTTCTCGCGCTGCAGATCCATCAGCAGGTTGATGACCTGCGCCTGGATCGAGACATCGAGCGCTGACACCGGCTCGTCGCCGACGATCAGCTGCGGACTGAGGGCGAGCGCGCGAGCGATGCAGATGCGCTGGCGCTGACCGCCGGAGAACTGGTGCGGAAAGCTCTGCATCTGCTGCGGTCGCAGACCAACCAGCTCGAATAATGCCGCAACCCGCTCTTCTTTCTCCTTGCCTCTGGCGATGCGATGGATCTGCAGCGGTTCACCGACAATGGCACCCGCCGACATGCGCGGGTTTAGCGACGAGAATGGATCCTGGAAGATGATCTGCATTTGACGGCGGTGCGGCCGCATTGCGGCTCTGCCGAGCCGTGTGATGTCGTGGCCGTTGAGTTTTATCGAGCCGGCTGTCGGTTCGATCAGGCGCAGCAATGTACGTGCGACCGTCGATTTGCCGCAACCCGACTCGCCGACAAGTCCCAAGGTCTCGCCGCGCCCGATCGAAAAGCTGACCCCGTCAACGGCATAGACCCGACCCGCGGTGCGGCGCAGCAGCCCCTTTTTTATTGGGAAATGCTTGTACAGCCCTGCGAGCTCGACCACGGGGACCGCCGGGGCCGAGGCCAGCGGCGGCAATGGCGCGACCGTTGCGGCGCTGGCTGCGCTAGGCATTGCTGCCATACAATCTCTCCGAATACCAGCAGGCGACCCAATGGGCAGGCTTCACCTGTTTATAGGGCGGAAATTGCGAACGACAGCGCTGATCGGCAAAGGCGCAGCGCGACGCGAACGTGCAGCCCGGCGGCAGGTTGCTCAACGCCGGCACCATTCCCGGAATTTCCTTAAGCCGCTCACCGCTATTGGCTGGTCGCCCGCTGATGACCGCAAGGCGGGGAATTGAGGCCAACAGCCCGTGCGTGTACGGGTGCAGCGGCTCCTCAAACAGCGCTTCGACATCGGCCTCTTCGACCTTGCGCCCGGCATACATGACGATGACGCGCTGCGCCGTCTCGGCAACGACGCCGAGATTGTGGGTGATCAGGATCACCGCGGTGCCGAGTTCGCTCTGCAATTCCAGGATCAGATCGAGAATTTGCGCCTGAATCGTCACATCGAGCGCCGTCGTCGGTTCGTCGGCAATCAGCACGCGCGGGTTGCAGGCGAGCGCCATTGCGATCATCGCCCGCTGCCGCATCCCGCCCGACAGCTGATGCGGGTATTCGCGCGCCCGCTGCGCCGGCTCTGGAATCTTGACGAGACGCAGCATCTCGACGGCTTTTTCGGCCGCCTCTCTCTTTGACAAATTCTGATGTAGCCGCAAGGCCTCGCCGATCTGGCTGCCGATCGTCAGCACCGGGTTCAACGACGTCATCGGTTCCTGGAAAATCATCGAGATGCGGTTGCCGCGGATATCGCGCATCTCTCGTTCGTCAAGGCGGACCAGATCCTTGCCTTCGAGCAGAATGCGGCCGCCGACGATCCGCCCGGGCGGGTCGGGGACGAGCCGCATGATCGACAACGCGGTCATCGATTTGCCACAACCCGACTCGCCAACGATTGCCAAGGTTTCGCCGCGACACACTGACAATGATACGTCGTCGACGCCTTTGACGATGCCGGATCGGGTAAACAGGTAGGTGCGCAGCCCCTCGACCTCGAGCACCGCGGAGACATTGCTGCCTGGCCTGACCATCGCTGATTGTATCTTCATCTCGGCTGCGCTGGCGTCAGCTTCATCCCGAAACACCCTTCGCATGCACGCCAGATTTCGCTCGCGGTTACCGCTCTCCGCTCGAGTTATGCGAGCGCGGCTGCTTCAGCAATCGGCATCAGCGCGGGTTCAAATATCAGGTTATGCCGAACCCGCGAAGCGCGGCGCGTCTTGCGCTCAGTCTGCCAGTGGACCCTCAACTCTTGCCAACTTCCGAGTGGCGGGGTGGATTGGATCACCGCTAAGCTCGCTCCGAATCTTGAAAGGACTACTGGCAGGATCGGGAGGACGGAGATGGATTTTGGTGCGTCGATGTTTTTCACCGAGTATTCGATGAGCCCTGGCGAACTCGCGCAGGCGCTCGAAGCGCGCGGCTTTGAGTCGGTCTGGGCGCCGGAGCACTCCCACATTCCAAGCTCGCGAATCTCGCAACCAGCCTCGGGCGGCCAGCTCGGCCGGCAGTATTACGATGTGATGGACCCGTTCGTCACATTGACCGCGGCGGCAATGGTGACGAAGAGCCTGAAGGTGGCGACCGGGATTTGTCTTGTGATCCAGCGCGACACGATCCAGACCGCAAAGCTCGTCGCCTCACTCGATCAGGTATCGGGCGGCCGGTTTCTGTTTGGTATCGGTGGCGGCTGGAACCAGGAGGAAATGGCAGACCACGGCACCGTGTTCAAAACCCGGTTCAAGCGGATGCGTGAGCAGATCGAGGCGATGCGCGCGATTTGGACCCAGGAAGAACCCGAATATCACGGCGAGATCGTCGATTTCCCAAAAATGAAGACCTGGCCAAAGCCGGTGCAAAAGCCGCACCCGCCGGTCATTATCGGCGGCGCGTTTCCACACAGCGCGCGGCGTGCGGTTCGCTATGGCAATGGCTGGGTCCCGAACGCGAGTCGGCCGCAATATGCCGATGTGACCGAGTTTCTGCCGCAATTCCGGCAGATGGCGGCGGATGCCGGTCGCGACCCGGCAGATATCCCGGTATCGATCTTTGGCGCGCCCGAAGATCTCGATCAGCTGAAGCGCTATCAGGAGCAAGGTGTCGCCCGCGCCATTGTCGCGCTGCCGTCGGCCAAGGCCGACCAGATCCTGCCGGTGCTCGATCGGTGGGCCGAGCTGATCCGCCGCCCCACGCGCTGATCTGAAAAGCGGCCATTCGCTGTGGAGGAGCAGGTAACGCGCGTCTCGATCGCGCAAGGCGGAGGGCTCTTCAGCGCATTCGGATACGCGGCCGGCCCATGCCGCACGGGATTTCGCCACCTGTAGCGTTCGGCCGCGATTTCTGCCGGCTCATGCCTGCAGAAAATCGCGAACGCGTTCGACGAAATCAGTCGGCTTTTCCATTTCGGGCATGTGGCCGCAATCGGCGATTGTCGCCAGACTGGCGCCAGGAATTGCGCGCGCATAGATCTCGCCGCTGTTGAGCGGCGTGATCGCGTCATTGCCGCCCCAGACGACCAATGTCGGCGTGCGCACGCCCGGCAGCAGATGGCGCAAGGTCAGGCTGTGCATATAAGGCTTCCACGCGATTCGGCAGGTCATCTCGCGATGCTGCTCGACGACATCCGCTAACTCCGGCGCCCATTTCCTGCCCCAGTAGCGCATGAACGCGGCCGACTGATCGGGCCGGTGGAACGCACGGCGCAACCCGGCCAGACCGGAATCGAGAAAATAATCAAAGATCTCGCCCTTTTCGGGCTTGAGGCCCATCGCGCCAACCAGCACCAGCTTGTTAAAGAACTGCGGCGCAACCGTCGCAATCTCGGCGGCAACCCAGCCGCCGAGCGACGAGCCGATGACATTGACTGGCCGCTGCAGATCGAGATCGCGCGCGAACCAGGTCACCCAGGCGGCGAGATCATGCACGCTCATGATCCAATCGGGCCGGGTCGATTGTCCGTAACCAGGCAGCGACGGAACGATTACGTCGTGATGCTCGGCGAGGCGTGCGAAGGCTTCGAGCCAGCCCGGCACACCGAATTCGCCGTGAATAACGAGCAGCGGTGCGCCCTGGCCGGCGCGGCGCAACTCGACCGTAATCCCGGCCGCCTCGATCAGCTGTGGTGTGACGTCGTTCATTGTGGCCACGGCGTTACCTCTTTCCCGGTCACCAATGCCGATTGATGCTCGCGCAGCGCCGGAATGACTTCCTTGCCGAGCAGTTCGATGCCGCGCATCGTCGCCTGGTGCGGCTTTTTCCCCTCGCGCGCCCAAAACGTCAGATAGCCGGGGTCGGTGCGGTCGATGATGTGCTTGAATTTCTGGATGATGGTTTTCGGGCTGCCGGTGACGATCAGCCCGGCGCGCACGGCCTCCTCGTAGCTGCCTTCCGAGGCGCGCCGCTCGCGCGCCATGGCCCCGGTTTTCGCCTGCTTCGACATATAGCCGGGCGGCGCCATCCATTCGGGATGCGGTCCGCCGGTCACCCCGGCGGAGCCGGTGCCGGCGGTCAGCGCCGAGGCCGCCACTCCGCCGCTGCGCCCGATGACCGAGGCCCCGCCGTAATGATGGCGGCCCATCTCAAACGCTTCCTCGTCGGTGTCGAGCACGCAGGTGTGAATCAGATAACCGAGATGCTCTGAGGCCGGCATCCAGCCGTCCTGCCGCGCGACCTCGTGATAGATCTCGCGGCATTGGGCGGTGGCGTCGAGTGCACTGCCGAGAACGAGATAGGTAATGCGCTCTTTTGCCGCCCAGCGGATCGTCTCCGGGCTCAATATGCCGGCCGCCCAGATCGGCGGGTGCGGCTTTTGCAATGGCAATTGCCACGGATTGACGACGCGAAGGTGGTAATGCTTGCCCTCCCAGCGAAACGGCCCCGGCTGGGTCCAGGTCTTCTTGATCAGCGCAAAGGCTTCCTCGAAGCGCTCGCGGTTGTAGGCGGGGTTGGCATTGGTCGACAGCTGTTCGATGCCGGTGCCGCGCACAAAACCCGAGATGATGCGACCGCCCGAAATCAGATCCAGCATCGCGATTTCCTCGGCGACGCGCACCGGATTGTCGTGGATCGGCAATGGATTTCCGATCAGAGCGATGGTCCCTTTGACATGCTGACTGACCACCGCCGCCGAGATATTGACGCTCTCCTGCATCGACAGGATGTTGTTGTGGTGTTCGTTGCACACCGATCCGTCAAAGCCCATCTCCGACGCATATTCGTGCTCGCGCAGGAACATCCGCCAGAGTTGGCTTGCCTTCTCCCGGTCGAACAGGCTGTTCGGCAATAACAGCGCGGTAAAACCATAGCGTTCGAGGATGTCATCGGGATAGGCGTTGTAGCCCATCTCCGAGAAAAAGAAGAATTTGCGGGTCATGTCTCGCTCCCGTCGCGCGTTGGCGTCGTTCACCCATTCAACACGCATAACGGCCGCGTTCGCAACGGGCTCGATTGCCGAGCGGGGATCCCTCAGCTGCGCGCTTATCGTGGCGGCACGTCGAGACTGTTGGCGGAAATCCGGCCTGGCGGGCCGGCTAAGCCGTATTCAGATCCTCAAGGTGAGGTTTGTGGTCGAGGCGCGGGCACGCCGAGCAGATTGGCCGCGAGAAAGGCGCGCAGCTTCTGTTCGGCATCTCTTGCTGCTGGCTCATCGTATTCGAGCCAGTGGCCCATAGCGCGGATACCCGGCTTCAATTGAGCTACGTCGAAGGCGTGATAGGCGCCCGGATGAACGATCAGCGTAATCGCCGCTCCATCCCGCTGTGAAAGAGCCACCATCCGACGGCAGCCTTCCGCTGGGTTCCAATCGTCTGCCTCCCCGATCAGGACTAGGGTCGGCGCCGTCATTTTTGCCGCAGGGATGCCGCAGTTGGGATAATAGGCGATCGCGGCGCGAAAGCGCTCGCCGAAATGTTGCGCCGCCCAGTCGTTATCGACAGCGTCAAGCGCCGCCGAGCCGCCCATCGACTGGCCGAGCACCGCCGCCCGCGCCGGATCGACGAAGTCGCGCTGCGACAAGTAACGCAGCGCCGCATAGGCGTCGAACCCTTGATCGAGGAACATGCCGCCGCAGCGGCTGGCGATGCCGAAGCACTGGCTGTGGCGCGCGGTGGACCAGGACGGCATCGTGCTCGACATCCTGGTGCAGAGCCGGCGCGACAAGAAGGCCGCCAAACGCTTGCTCCGCAAGCTGCTGAAGAAGCAGCGGCGCTCCCCGCGCGTTCTGATTACAGACAAGCTGGCCAGCTACGGCGCGGCCAAA
>JAFAOB010000239.1 GCA_019238055.1 Alphaproteobacteria bacterium | reverse complement strand
CAAGCAGACCCTCATCGACGAAATCGCCGCCTGGCAACATGACCGAAATGCCAATCACGCCACAGCTGACTGGCAGTTCACCACCCAATCCGCTCGTGTCAAACTCAAACACCTATACCCTTCAATATAGATGAAGCAGCTGACTAGTGGTGCCGCCCAGCGTTCGATACCCAACAGATGCGGTGGTTGGCCCTCGGCTTGAAGTTTTCGACAGCCGGCCCAGCTTGCTGGCATGAAGCGAGTAATTGTGGTGTGCGCGATGACCATTCTCGGCGCTTGCGCCGGGCAACAGCCGTCGCCCGATTATGCTACCGCCGCCCGTCTCGACCAAGAGCGCGCCGAGATTGCCCCGCCTCTCGGCGCGACGACGTATACGCTCGATCGTCGCCGCATACTTGATCAGCCGGGCGACGAGAACCTTCCATTGGGCGACTCGCTTCTGCAACTTCCCGGCGTTTCGCTCGGTCCGGACGGGCAGGTGCTCGTGCGCGGTCAGTAGCGGGGCCAGGATTCCGACGAGCCGGATGCAATCCACCGCGCTGATGGTGGCCGAGCCGTGATAGCGGGCGACCGTGGCGTCCAGCGCCGCAATGCCTTACCATTCCCGTGCGAGCCGCTCCTTCGTTCGCTTGGGGCTTTTTCAAGAGAGGAATTCGGATGCCCGCCGACCCCAATCACGTCATCCTGACCGGCGAAAACCCGTTTATCCGGCTGAGCGAGACCGATGGCGGTCCGCAGACGACAAACGCCAGCTATTGGCGGATCATCACTTGTCCGGCCGGGCCGGGGCATGTGCTTTATCTGAAGAGCGAGCTGACCGAGAACCGCTGGCGGATTTATTCCGACAATATTGCGATGGCGCGCTGGCTGCAGAGCACGGTGCAAGGCATGCTCAATCCCGAGACCGCAGACACCGCGATCCCGGTGACCGAGGCCGAATTCGTCAAATCAGGCGACCCGCATTATTTCTGGACCGAGCGTATCGTGACCGGTGAAGAGGAGGTGGCGCTGACCTGGTACGATATCGGTGAGCCGTTGCTGATCCATACCCAGCCAGGCGAGGGCGGGCGCCGTTACGGGGTGTGCAGCTTGCTGATCCCGGCATTGGGCGCCAGGCTGACCGTCGATGGGGTGCAGGCTTCCGGCCGCGCCTGGCCGCTGCAGCGCGAGGGGCGGCCATTCAGCACCTGCGCGCTCGCCTTCTCCGAGAGCTGGACCGAACCGCGATAGAAAAGGGACCGGGCCGCCGCCACCAATCAACGCACGCGCCCCCTGTTCCCAGCCTCAGCACGGGTAAAAGGTCTCTACGAAGCCGGGTGAAGCGCCTATCTACAATATTGAATAAATAAGAGGCGCTTTCATGGCGCCATTGAATAAATAAGAGGCACTTCACGGCATCGGCGTAGGCGCAACCGCTGTGCCTGATGCCGCATGGCTGCCAATCGCAAGGATTTGGCGGCAATTGGCACGTCAGCATGCGATTAAGCCTCGATTCGCTCGGGCGGACATGCCTATTATTAACTGGCCGCGTCTGCGCTTGATCGAGTGCGTCGTGGTAACGTCCGAAACTTATGTCAGGTGAAGAGCATCCGATATGGCCGCGCCCGGGAGACAGGGACTTTACGATCCGCGCAACGAGCATGACTCCTGCGGCGTCGGTTTCGTCGCCAATATCAAAGGGCGAAAATCGCACGACATTATCCAGCGCGGCCTGGAGATCCTGGTCAATCTTGATCACCGCGGTGCGGTTGGCGCCGATCCCTTGGTCGGCGACGGAGCCGGGTGCCTGATCCAGATGCCGGACACGCTGCTGCGCGATTGGGCGGAGGGCCGTGGCCTGAGCCTGCCCGAACCCGGGCGTTATGCCGTCGCAATGTGCTTTTTGCCGCGCGACGATGCGGCGCGGGATTTTGCCATCCGTCACTTTGAGCATCTGATCCGGGCCGAGGGTCAATCATTGATCGGCTGGCGTGATGTGCCGACCGACAGGACTGGGCTCGGCGCGCGCGTGCTCGAAACCATGCCGACGATCCGGCAAGCGATCGTCGCCGCCGACCCGGCGCTGCCCGATCAGGACGCGCTCGAGCGCAAGATCCTGACGATCCGCAAACAGACGCTGAACACCCTCACCGCGCTGAGCCAGCAGCACGGTCTCCCGGGTCTGCCCGAACTCTATATGCCGTCGTTTTCGACGCGTACCCTTGTTTACAAAGGGCTTCTTTTGGCCCCGCAAGTCGGCAGCTTTTACCAGGATTTGCGCAATCCGCTAACCGTCTCGGCGCTCGCACTCGTGCATCAGCGGTTTTCGACCAACACCTTTCCGTCGTGGCGCTTGGCCCATCCTTACCGTTTTTTGTGCCATAACGGCGAGATCAACACGGTTCGCGGCAATGTCAACTGGATGCATGCCCGGCGTCAGGCGATGACCTCGGCGCTGTTGGGCGTCGACCTCGCCAAAATGGTGCCGCTGATCGGCCCCAACCAGTCGGATACCGCATGCATCGACAATGCACTCGAATTGCTGGTCATCGGCGGCGGCTATTCGCTGGCGCACGCGATGATGATGCTGATCCCCGAAGCGTGGGCCGGCGATCCGCTGATGGACCCGCAGCGGCGCGCATTTTACGAATACCACGCAGCTCTGATGGAGCCGTGGGACGGGCCGGCCGCCATCGCTTTTACCGATGGCCGCCAGATCGGCGCCACGCTCGATCGCAATGGGCTGCGCCCGGCGCGCTATGTGATCACCGACGACGACCATGTAATCATGGCCTCGGAGGCCGGGGTGTTGCCGGTGCCGGAAGAGCGCATCTGCCGCAAATGGCGGCTGCAGCCGGGCCGGATGCTGCTGATCGATTTTGAAGAAGGCCGGATCATCGGCGACGACGAGATCAAGCAAAAGCTCGCTGCCGAGCACCCTTACGAGGCCTGGCTGCAGGCGACCCAGTTCAAACTCGCCGAGCTGCCGGAGTTGTCGGCCGATACACCGGGTCAGGCTTTTGCCGCAGTGGCGCGTCCCAATGACCCGACCGCACAGCTCAATCTGCAACAGGCGTTTGGTTACACCCAGGAAGATATCCAGTTCTTCCTCGAGCCGATGGCGCGCGACGCCGACGACCCGGTCGGCTCGATGGGAACCGACACCCCGATCGCGGCGCTGTCGCGAAAACCCAAGCTGTTATACAATTATTTCAAGCAGAATTTTGCCCAGGTCACCAACCCGCCGATCGATCCGATCCGCGAAGAATTGGTGATGTCATTGGTGTCGATGATCGGGCCGCGACCCAATCTCTTGGGGCACGAGGCCGGAACCCATTATCGGCTCGAGGTCGACCAGCCGATCCTGACCGATGGCGACCTGCAAAAGATCCATGCGATCGAAACCTTGGTCCCCGCCTTTCGCACCGACACGCTCGACGCCACTTGGCCCGCGGCCGAGGGGGCCGACGGCATGGCGCCGGCGCTCGAGCGGCTGTGCCGGGAGGCCACCGCAGCGGTCGAGGCCGGTCACAACATCCTGATCCTGTCCGATCGGGCCGCGTCTGCCGAGCGGATGCCGATCCCGGCCTTGCTCGCGACCTCGGCGGTTCATCATCATCTGATCCGAGAAGGCCTTCGCACCTCGACCGGCATCGTCGTCGAAACCGGTGAGGCGCGTGAGGTGCATCATTTCTGTGCGCTCGCCGGCTATGGCGCCGAGGCGGTCAACCCCTACCTCGCCCTTGCCACGCTCGAGCAGATCCGTGTTGAAAACGATCTGCCGCTCTGCGCCGAAGCGGTGCAAAAGAATTATCTGAAGGCGGTCGGCAAAGGGATTTTGAAGGTCATGTCCAAGATGGGCATTTCGACCTATCAGTCCTATTGCGGCGCGCAGATCTTTGATGCGGTCGGGCTCGCCAGCGATTTTATCGAGACATACTTTACCGGCACGGCGACGACGATCGAAGGCGTTGGGTTACGCGAGGTCGCGCAAGAGGCTGTCGAGCGCCATCGCAATGCCTATGGCGAAAACCCGATCTATCAGGAAATGCTCGATGTCGGCGGCGACTACGCGTTTCGCTTGCGCGGTGAGGATCATGCCTGGATGCCGCAGTCGATCGCCAAATTGCAGCACGCAGTGCGCGGCAACTCGCGCGACGAATACCGGGCCTTTGCCGCCACGATCAACGACCAGAGCGAGCGATTGCTGACAATCCGTGGGCTGATGCAGTTGAAGCTCGCGGCCGAGCCGGTGCCGCTCGACGAGGTCGAGCCGGCGAGCGAGATTGTCAAGCGCTTTGCCACCGGGGCGATGAGCTTTGGCTCGATCAGCCGCGAGGCGCATACGACATTGGCAATTGCGATGAACCGCATCGGCGGCAAATCCAACACCGGCGAAGGCGGCGAAGAGGCAACACGGTTCAAGCCGCTCGACAATGGCGACTCGATGCGCTCGGCGATCAAGCAGGTCGCATCCGGTCGGTTCGGCGTCACCACCGAGTATCTGGTTAATGCCGACGATCTGCAGATCAAGATGGCGCAAGGGGCCAAGCCCGGTGAGGGTGGGCAATTGCCGGGCCGCAAGGTCGACAAGAATATCGCGCGGGTGCGCTATTCGACCCCGGGGGTCGGGCTGATTTCGCCGCCACCACACCACGACATCTACTCGATCGAGGATCTGGCGCAGCTGATCCACGACCTCAAAAACGCCAATCCGCGGGCGCGGATCTCGGTCAAGCTCGTTTCCGAGGTCGGCGTTGGCACGGTCGCCGCCGGCGTCTCCAAGGCCCGCGCCGATCATGTGACAATCGCCGGCTACGAGGGCGGCACCGGGGCGAGCCCGTTGACATCGCTGACCCATGCCGGCTCACCCTGGGAGATCGGCCTTGCCGAGACCCAGCAAACTCTGGTGTTGAACGGGTTGCGCGGACGGATCGCGGTCCAGGTCGATGGCGGCCTGCGCACTGGCCGCGATGTCGTGGTCGGCGCGCTGCTCGGGGCCGACGAGTTCGGATTTGCGACAGCGCCATTGATCGCCGCCGGCTGTATCATGATGCGCAAATGCCATCTGAACACCTGCCCGGTCGGCATCGCCACCCAGGACCCGATATTGCGGGCCCGCTTCACCGGTCAGCCCGAGCACGTCATCAATTACTTTTTCCTTGTCGCCGAGGAAGTGCGCGAATTGATGGCGCAACTCGGCTTTCGGCGGTTCAACGATATGATCGGCCGGGTCGACCGGATCGACATGGTCCGCGCAATCGATCATTGGAAAGCCAAGGGTGTGGATCTGTCGCGGCTGCTCCATTCCGCGCCGCCAAAACCGGGGGTGGCGATCTACAACTGCGAGCACCAGGAGCACCATCTCGATAAGGCGCTCGACCATGAACTGATTGCGGCGGCACAGAGCGCCCTCAATGCACGCGAGCCTGTACGCATCGATCTTCCGATCCGCAATGTCCATCGCACCGTGGGTGCCATGCTGTCGGGCGAGGTGGCGCTGCGCTATGGCCATGGCGGCCTGCCTCAGGACACGATCTGGGCCACCTTCCACGGCAATGCCGGGCAGAGCTTTGGCGCGTTTTTGGCGCGCGGCGTCACCTTGGAGCTGTTCGGCGACGCCAACGACTATGTCGGCAAGGGGCTGTCGGGCGGACGACTGATCGTGCGCCAGTCACCGCAGGCTAATCGCGAACCCACCGAGAACATCATCATCGGCAACACGGTGCTCTATGGTGCGATTGCCGGAGAAGCCTATTTCGAAGGCGTTGCCGGCGAGCGCTTTGCAGTGCGCAATTCGGGGGCGATTGCGGTCGTCGAAGGCACCGGCGACCATGGCTGCGAATACATGACCGGTGGAGTTGTCGTCGTGCTCGGCGATACCGGTCGCAATTTCGCCGCCGGCATGTCGGGCGGCATCGCCTATGTCTGGGACCCGCAGGCGCGCTTTCGCGATTTATGCAATCCCGCCGGCGTCGATCTGGAGAGGATCGGTCCTCCTGAAACCGACGAGGCCGACGATCCCGATCGCCCGCATCAGCGCTCGCCTTCGGTCGAAGATGCCGGGATGGGCGATCTCTTACGGTTCGACGCCGCCCGGTTGCGGATCCTGTTGGAGCGCCACCATCTGCTGACCGGCAGCGCCCGGGCGCGGATGCTGCTCGAAGACTGGGACAACGCGCTGGCCTCGTTTGTCAAAATCACGCCCAAGGAATACCGCCGCGCCCTGTTCGAGTTGCGAAGCGAGCAGGAAGCGGCGCGCTTGGCCGCAGCAGAGTGAGGCAACCGAGCTCATCACGCTGGCGCGCGGTGCGGCTGTTCTGAGCCCGCTCGCGCCCGGGTGAAAACCAAATCCACAACGGGTTCGCGGCCACGGCGCCGGCCCCTCACCAACGGGTAAAAGCGTGGTCGACAAAACCGCCTCATTTTGCCAGCCATGCGGCTGGTGCCGATTGAAGCCGGCGTTGAAATTCGTCAGTATCGAGTTATGTCAGCAATGTTGACCCGGTCCGACCCGGGCAGACTGCCGAGAACCGACAAATGGGTAAACCGACAGGCTTTCTTGAGATTGAGCGCCGCGACCGGCCCTACGACAAACCGGATATCCGGCGCCGCAGCTGGAACGAATTCGTCAAGCCGTTGCCCGAGCCCGAGACGCGCCGGCAGGCGGCGCGCTGCATGGATTGCGGCATCCCGTTTTGCCATGACGGTTGCCCGGTCAACAACCTGATCCCGAGCTGGAACGATCTGGTTTATCGCAAACAGTGGCACGCCGCGCTGACGACGCTGCACTCAACCAATAATTTTCCGGAATTTACCGGCCGCATCTGTCCCGCACCCTGCGAAGCAGCATGCACACTCAATATCGACGACAATCCGGTCACGATCAAAACGATCGAATGCGCGATCGTCGACCGCGGCTGGCAAGAAGGCTGGATCGAGCCATCGCCGCCCGCGCGATTGACCGGCAAGGCGGTAGCGGTCGTCGGTTCGGGTCCGGCGGGCCTCGCCTGCGCCCAGCAATTGGCGCGCGCCGGACATGCGGTCACGGTGTTTGAAAAGGCCGACCGGATCGGCGGGCTGCTGCGCTACGGCATCCCCGACTTCAAGATGGACAAGGGGCTGATCGATCGCCGCGTGGCGCAGACGACCGCAGAGGGTGTCACCTTCCGGACGAACGTACAGGTCGGTGTCGATGTCGCAATGGACTTGCTGCTGAATGAGTTCGATGCTGTGGGTCTGACCGGCGGCGCGGAGGCGCCGCGCGATCTCGAAGTGCCGGGCCGCGAACTCGACGGCATCCATTTCGCAATGGAGTATCTGCCGCAGCAGAACAAGCGCAATGCCGGCGACAGCGAGGAACGCGCTGCACCGCACGGCACGATCAGCGCCGAGGGCAAGCACGTCGTGGTCATTGGCGGCGGCGACACCGGTTCGGATTGCATTGGCACTGCAGTGCGCCAGCGCGCCCTGTCGATCACTCAGCTGGAAATTCTGCCAAAGCCGCCTGATCGCGAAAACAAGACGCTGACCTGGCCCGATTGGCCGAACAAACTGCGTACCTCGTCCTCACAGGAGGAGGGCTGCGAACGCGACTGGGCCGTATTAACCAAGCGGGCCCTGGGTGAAGACGGGCAGGTCAATGCCCTCGAATGCGTGCGCGTCGATTGGGTAAAAGGCCCCGATGGGCGCCATGTCATGCACGAGATCCCCGGCAGCGGCTTTATGTTGCGGGCGGATCTTGTATTGCTGGCGATGGGTTTTCTCGGCCCGGTCAAAGCCGGCATGATCGAGCAATCGGGTGCGGTTTTGGATGGCCGCGGCAATATACGGGCCAATACCGTCGATTATCGGACCTCAGTCGCGAAACTGTTTGCCGCCGGCGATATGCGCCGCGGCCAGTCGCTGGTTGTCTGGGCGATCCGCGAAGGCCGCCAATGCGCTCGCGCCATCGACGAATTCCTGATGGGCTCGAGCCTGCTGCCGCGGTAACTTCTATGTTAACGTTCGGGTGCGTTTAGAGAACAAAGCTGCCAGACGTTGAAATCAGCCCATATTTCCGTTAGTTGGTCTAGAATAGGAGGTAACTGAAAATTATTGACAATGCCAGAGGCAAGTTGAGACCGCATCGACGCCCACTGCTCATTCGGGATGCTATCCAAGAACTGGACTGCAGTCTCAATTGTGGCGTCCACTTTTGATGCTACTGCGCGCTTGCCTAACCAGAGCAAAATCAGAATACAGGGGGCGCCGAACGTGATTGCAAGCCATTTACCAGGAAAATCCGCGGGGCTGGCCATTGTCGCCAAGCGCCGAACGATGTTAATAATGCCTCGCCATTGACGGTGCGCTGAAATCAGGTCTTCATCCGTTGAAGACACAATCAAGTTAAGAATATTATATATCGAGAAGTTACCTTGCACAACGTTAAAGATTCCTTGCAATAATGCCTTGTTCAAAGAATTTTGTAAGTTCGAGTCACGCACGATCTTAGAAAGAATATGCTTTGCAGTTTCGACAAGCTGCAAATTTTCATCAACGTCGAATATGTAACTAGGATCGAATAGCGCATTTAATACTTCCAGGAGCAGTGCATCGACCTCTTCGTAAGGCAAGCCGTACTCCCGAGCAAATTTTTTCGCGATCGCTGGGGACCAATTCCCCAAAACATCTTCTATATCGCCGTACGGGCCCGCCGATAGTCGCACCCGGATGACGGTTCGGTTCAGCCGGCTGGTCCACGCGTCACGAACGCGACCGACGTCGACTTCATAACCGGCAAACCACGTTCCCAGCAGTGCTGTCTCAGCGCGAGCATGTCTCGCGAGAAGTTCATGAACAGTCACCGCTTGGTCGAGAATATCTACGTGTTCCCAGACATTCATAGCTCCTGAGCCACGTCCCCTGCCGTGTCGCGACAATGGCGGCAGCAAGCCCTTAGCGCGCCAGTCGATCAGCCGCCGTAAACTGACCGGGTGGCCTAAGTCATATAGCTTTCGCGAAAGTTGGGTTGGGGTCATCTCAGACACGCAGTTTACAGCTTACATTCTTAAGCCAACAGGGCCTCTGTCGTCGTGTGATAGATGGGCGACAGAATCACGCCAGGAGCCCTCATTATGCCGCTTTACCCGAGACCACATTCGCCGGAGTGGTTCGACGCTCTTGAAGCCTACAATCCTCTCCAAGCGGCTCACACGAAGTTCATTATCACCCTCGCAGGGCGGGATGATGTCTGCTCAATCTGCGGCGATCATCCCTGCAGCGATCATCAACTGATCAACGACGATGTTGATCCCATTTCTGTTCCGACATTCCGACTCTGCGCTGACTGCAGGGAAATCAGAGACATTATCTTCGATGAAACTTTTCTACCATATCTTTGAGATCAGATGTGGAGCCAGTACGTCATGACTGCAAGAGACATCCCTATTACCGAGATAGACGTATCAGAGCATAACACTCGGAAAAATCTGCACGATGGTCAGCATGACAGCACAATTGAAGATCTTGCAAAGAGCATAGAAAGGCACGGCCTTCTTAATCCGATCATGGTCATGCGGAGAGCAGAGGGACGTTATGAGGTTATTGCTGGCCAACGCCGCCTGCTCGCTTGTCAACAACTCGGATGGGCAGTGATCCCTGCGATTGTACGCGATAGCACGACCGATACTGATGCCACCGCCATCTCACTGGTGGAGAACGTCCATCGCGCTGACATGAACCCGCGGGACAAGGCCGTCGCACTCAAAGCTCTGCTTGATCAGTTAGGAGATTTGCTTGCGGTTGGCCGGGAAACGGGAATCAGCCCCTCCACGATTCGCAAGTACATCCAGCTCCTGGACCTTGTCCCATCGCTTCAAGAACAATTGGCGGCAGGAGAGGTAAAAAATACGGAGGCTCTGGCGCGTCTCGCCCGGAAATTTGATACTGATAACCAGCTAACGGTCTGGAACGCGATACAAGGTTTCACTCAGGACGTGCAGCAAGAAATCATCAAGCAGGCCGATCAAAGCCTTGGGAACTTAGATGACCTTGTAGATCAGGCCGCAGAGGGTGCATTTAACTATCGCATAGTGCGTAACTGTCCCTTCGATTGCTCGGCGATCCCTCAGCCTCTGAAGAAGGAGGTGGCGCATATGGTCGAGACGTTTAGATCAGCCGGTGATCGTGATGTGAGCCATGGAGTGACGCCGGGCCACTTCTGGGGCGGGCCGCCATGCCGTACCCGACGCAACCGCCACGACTGACTCTATAGTAGGCGCCTTCTCTCTTAGGTTAAGAGGCGGTTTTCAGAATTCCCGAGCGAGCCTGCCTGCAACCAGGAATATGCAGGCCGCCTGGAGCAGCGACTGAATGACAAACCCGAGCCGGTCGTAGCGCAGCGCCAAGCGCTTGTTCTCCAGCACCCAGGCATTGCTGCGCT
>JAFAOB010000229.1 GCA_019238055.1 Alphaproteobacteria bacterium | reverse complement strand
TCGGGTGTTGGCTCGGGAGCTGGCCCTTCTAGCCCCTTTAACGAGTGATAAACGGCATTGATTACCTCGGCCAACTGCGTCGTCGGCAAGGTGTTGTTGCTGACATAAGCGGCGACCACGTCTGCGGTCATCCGCAACAATTCTTCTTCCGCCATTTTTGGCGCTACTGTTTCCGCCATCTTTCGCCCCGAAAAGCCTAAATGTGCCCGTATGTGGTGATAATTACCGCACGAATATCTTGTGTCAACGGAAACCTATAAGGGAGCAGTAGCTGTAATTGGCCGCAAGCGTCACCGACTTGACGAAGCTGCCAACCGAACTCTCTGTTGCTGCCCGCTACCCCCGCTCGGCGCAGCTTCAGCCGGCATTTTCACGGCAGAGCGTCACCCCTTTCTGCGATTTAGCCGATTTGTGGTAGGCGGTTGGCAGGCAAAACCGAAATATGGTAGATTTACACTATGTTTGTTTAGGAGGACCGGCGAATCGAACGGCGCCGGTTAGCGTTACAGTTTTTCTATCCTTTTTAGTCACGAGGCAGAATGGCACTCAGGCAACGATCCGACACAGGCGTTGATTGCAGCGGTTCCGTGCACTTGGCCGCGAGCGATCCGGAAGTCGCCGCCGCCATCAATGGTGAGCTCTCGCGCCAGCAGTCACAGATCGAGTTGATCGCGAGTGAGAATATTGTGTCGAACGCGGTCCTCCAAGCTCAGGGCTCGGTTCTAACCAACAAATACGCAGAAGGCTATCCGGGGCATCGCTATTACGGCGGTTGCGAGTTTGTCGATATTGCCGAGCGGCTAGCGGTCGACCGCGCCAAGCAGCTCTTCGGGTGCACCTTTGCCAATGTGCAACCGCATTCGGGGGCGCAGGCCAATCAGGCCGTGTTTCTGGCATTGCTGAGCCCAGGCGACACAATCCTCGGCATGTCGCTGGCTGCCGGTGGTCATCTGACCCATGGCGCGCGTCCCAATGTGTCGGGCAAATGGTTCAACGCCGTCGCGTATGGCGTCCGCCGCGACGACGGGCGGATTGATTTCGACGAGGTCGAGCGTTTGGCGCGCGATCATCGCCCAAAGCTTATTATCGCCGGCGGCAGCGCCTATTCGCGGATCATCGATTTTGCCCGCTTTCGCACGATTGCCGACGAGATCGGTGCGTATCTGATGGTGGACATGGCGCACTTTGCCGGGCTCGTGGCTGGCGGAGTGCATCCGAGCCCACTGCCCCATGCCCATGTCGTGACCACGACGACCCACAAGACGTTACGCGGTCCGCGCGGTGGCATGATCCTGTCCGCAGATGAGGATCTCGGGCGGCGGATCAATGCCGCCGTCTTTCCCGGCTTGCAAGGTGGCCCACTAATGCACGTGATCGCCGCGAAGGCAGTAGCCCTCGGCGAGGCGTTGCAGCCTGCTTTTGCTCGTTACGCCGCCGCCGTGGTTGAAAATGCCCGGGTTCTGGCTGAGACATTGGCACAAGCCGGGCTGGCGATCGTCTCGGGCGGAACGGATATCCATTTGCTGCTGGTCGATTTGCGCCCGCTCGGACTGACTGGCCGCGACGCGGAATTGGGCCTCGAACGTGCCGGGATCACCTGCAACAAAAATGGCATCCCGTTCGATCCGGAACGACCGACCGTCACCTCCGGCATCCGGCTGGGCTCCCCGGCGGCCACCTCGCGCGGTTTTGGCGTCGCTGAATTCTGCGCTATCGGCCGGATGATCGTTGAAGTGCTGCAAGGGCTCGCCCGCGGGCGCGAGGACAATGGGGCAACCGAGGTGCGGGTGCGTGAGGAGGTCCGGGCGCTATGTACCCAATTTCCGATCTATCAGCAGACGGGTCCCTGACCCAGCGAACAACGGGAGGAGCAGCACATGCGCTGTCCGTTCTGTGGGGCCGACGACACGCAGGTCAAGGATTCGCGTCCGACCGACGATCGCGGCGCGATCCGACGGCGCCGTTATTGTCCGAATTGCACGGCGCGGTTCACAACCTTTGAGCGCGTGCAATTGCGCGAGCTGACCGTGGTCAAGAAGGACGGCCGGCGCCAGCCCTTCGACCGCGACAAGCTGGCGCGTTCGATTTATGTCGCGATTCGCAAGCGCCCGGTCGAACCCGATCGGGTCGAGCGCATTATCAATTCGCTGGTCCGCCAGCTGGAAAGCTCGGGTGAGATCGATATCCCGAGCGACATGATCGGCGGGCTGGTTATGGAAGCGCTGTCTAGTCTCGACCAAGTCGCCTACATCCGCTTTGCATCGGTTTATCGCAATTTCCGTGAGGCCAAGGATTTCGGCGAGTTTGTCGGGCGGATCGCCGCGGATGGCGAGTGAGGCAGACGATCGCGAGGATTGGCCGGCCGATCCGCACACCGATCTGCGCTGGATGCGAGCGGCGTTGGTACTCGCGCGCCGCGGCCTCGGCAATGTCTGGCCGAACCCGGCGGTTGGTTGCGTCATCGTTGCCGGGGGTCGCGTCGTTGGACGCGGCTGGACCCAACCCGGCGGGCGGCCGCATGCCGAGACTGAGGCATTGTGCCGGGCCGGGTTCAAGGCGCGCAGCGCCACCGCCTATGTCAGTCTCGAACCGTGCAGTCATTGGGGGCGAACGCCGCCTTGCGCGGATGCGCTCATCGAGGCCGGTCTCGCTCGGGTCGTCATCGGGCTCGAAGATCCTGATCCGCGGGTCGTGGGCGCCGGGGTCAGCCGGTTGCGCGCGGCCGGTATCGCAGTCGAGACCGAGGTCGGTGCCGCTGAGGCGGCCGAGGTCAATGCCGGCTTTCTGACGCGTGAGCGGCTCGGCCGACCGCTCGTCACCCTCAAGCTCGCGACCTCGCTCGATGGCAAGATCGCCACCGGCACTGGCGAGAGCCGCTGGATTACCGGACCGCTTGCCCGTGCTTCGACCCACAAGCTGCGCGCCGAGCATGATGCGATCATGGTCGGCACCGGCACGGTGCTTGCCGATGATCCCCAACTGACCTGCCGGCTGCCGGGGCTCGGCCACCATTCGCCGGTTCGCATCGTGCTTGACCGGAATTTGCGCATCCCGCCCGGGGCGCATGTAATCGCGGAGGCGCAGGAGACCCCGACCTGGGTGCTGACCCTGCGCTCTGTCAACAATGCCAGCCGAGAGGCCTTTCTTGACCGCGGGGCTATTCTGATCGAGATCGATTCCGATGCTGCGGGCCGGATCGATCTGGTTGCCGCACTTCAGGCACTCGGCGCGCGCGGTCTGACCCGAGTCCTGGTCGAGGGTGGGGCCCGCCTCGCCGCCGCACTGCTCGAAGCCCGCCTCGTCGATCGGCTGGTTTGGATGCATGCCCCGCTCGTCATCGGTGCGGACGGCATCCCGGCAATCGCGGCCTTTGGGCTTCGCGCATTGGCCGATGCCCCCCGTTTCGAACAGATCGCGAGCGAGACGCTTGGCGAGGATATCGTTTCGACTTTCCGGGCCTCTGATCCGGGCCTCTGAATAGCTCGTTACCACCGCCCCGCGCTCCCACCCTCCTCCCCGGATTTGATCCGGGGATCCGCGGGTCCTCTCTCCCCGCTTGTAGGGAGAGAGTTGAGGTGAGAGGCCAGTCAGGCACGACCCTGCAATTCCCGAGTCGCGAGCCGAGCGCCTTCGCCGAGTGCGGCGAGCTTGGCCCACACGACGGTCGGATGCACCTCGCAGGTGGTCGAGAAGCTGGCGAAGCCGCAATCGGCACCGGCAATCACATTTTCGCGCCCGATGACGGCGGCAAAGCGGCCGATGCGCTGGGCGATCGCCTCGGGGTGCTCAACAAAATTGGAACCATGGGTGATGACGCCGGGGATCAGCACCTTCCCCGCCGGCAATCTGACCTCCTCCCATACGCGCCATTCATGCTCGTGGCGCGGATTTCCGGCCTCGAACGAGTAGGCGCCGGCATCGATGCGCAGCATGATATCGACAATGTGCTTCAATTCGAGGTCGTGCACGCGCGGGCCCATATTGATGCCGTAGCAGGTGTGATAGCGCACCCGCTCGGCCGGGATGCCGGCGAGCGCGTGATTGAGCAGTTCGACCGTGGCGGCGGCCCAATTGCGGCATTGGGCAAGATCGAGTTCAGGGTGCGTCGTGTAATGGCTCGCCAATTGCGGGTCGTCGATTTGCAGCACGAGGCCGGCATCGACAATCGTTTGGTACTCCTGGCGCAGCGCATCGGCAATCGCGACGCGGAACTCCTCCTCGGTCTTGTAGTATTCGTTTTTGTTCCACCCGGCGAGCTGGGCCGGCGACACCGCCGGCATGAAGGCCTCTTCGTAGCGCACCTGCGCGAGCGCGACCTTCAGATTGTCGATGTCGCGTGCCAGTGCCTGGTGTCCCTTGTAGGCGATCGGCCCGGTGCACATCCATTGGTTGCGCTGCGCGCCGCCGGCCGCTCCCGGCATTTGCGCCGCCCAGGCGTAGTATTCGGGGAACGCGAGATGCTCGCGCGAGCGCGCCCAGGTGCCTTCGCTCCTGGGGCTCGAGCGCGCTTCGAGACCGGTGAGCCGCTCGTTGACATAAGGGATGAACCCAAACCGGCCCATCTC
>JAFAOB010000228.1 GCA_019238055.1 Alphaproteobacteria bacterium | reverse complement strand
AAAATCCAAGTTCGACAACCTCTATGGCTGCCGAGAGAGCCTGGTCGACGGCATCAAACGCGCAACAGATGTCATGCTGGCCGGGAAGCTCGCGGTCGTCTGCGGCTTTGGCAATGTCGGCAAGGGCTCGGCGGCGAGTCTGAGGAGTCAAGGCGCCCGCGTGATGGTCACCGAGATCGACCCGATCTGCGCCTTGCAAGCTGCGATGGAAGGCTATCAGGTCACGACGATGGAAGAGGCAGCGCCGATCGGCGACGTCTTTGTCACCGCAACGGGCGACATCGATGTGATCACCATCGACCATATGCGGCAGATGAAGGATCGCGCCATTGTCTGCAACATCGGTCATTTCGACAGCGAAATTCAGATCGACGCGCTCCGCAACTATCCGTGGGAGGAGGTCAAGCCACAGGTCGATGAAGTCGTCTTTCCCGACGGAAAGCGGCTGATCGTTCTCGCCAAGGGGCGACTCGTCAATCTTGGCTGCGCCACCGGTCATCCGAGCTTTGTCATGAGCGCGTCCTTTACGAACCAGGTATTGGCGCAAATCGAGTTGTGGACCAACCATGGGCGATACGAAAATAAGGTCTATGTGCTGCCCAAGCACCTCGACGAAAAAGTGGCGCAGCTGCACCTCGACAAACTCGGCGTCAAGCTGACCCGGCTGAACGCCGCTCAGGCGAGCTATCTCGGGCTCGACCAGGCCGGCCCGTTCAAACCCGAGCATTACCGCTATTAGCGCGCATTCGAAGCAGCTCTGGCACGGAACGGAAACAAAATCCTTCCATTTCGTGAAATTCCTCTCATAATGCCAACACGGAATGGTTGTATGGCCGTTCCAAGAAGTGGCTTAGAGGGGAAGAGTGATGTTTGTTACGGGAGCGGCCGTCTTCGCCTCGATTATTGCGATTGGGCTTGCGGCCTTGTGGCGTTGCACCGAATGCCGATTGCGCGAGCACATGCGGCTAGCCCGCGAGATCGCACGCAATCACACCGCGGCGGAGGCAGGCGCAAAGCAGGCGCGAGAGGAAGCGGAAAGGCTGCGCCAGATGCTCAATGCGCTGCCCCTACCAGTGTGGCGATGCACTGGCAATCGGGCTGTTGTCGAGTGTAATGCAGCTTACGAAACGGCGTTCGGCGGCAATCGGGAGGGGCTTCTTGCGGAGACGCGCGATCTTGTTGCCACCGGCTGCGAGGATCCGACAGTGTGCTTTGGTGGTGCAATAGAGCAGGGCGGCGTTCGTGTTGTGATCAGCGGCGAGCGCCGGCTGCTCTCAATCTACGAGACGACTGGCGTCGAAGGTGAGACAATCGGCTTTGCGCTCGACTGCACCGGGGTTGAAAGCGCCCGCAACGAATTGCGGCGGCATACAACCGCTCACACCGCGGTACTCGAGATCCTCTCTGCCGCCGTTGCGATTTTTGGGCCGGATAAGCGGCTGAAATTTTTCAATAGCGCATTTGCCGCTTTATGGGAGCTCGACAGCGCGTGGCTCGCTTCGGAGCCGATGTTTGGCGAGATCCTTGGACGTTTGCACGAGTCACGCCGCTTTCCGGAATACCCCGATTTCCGCGCCTTCAAACGCGAGCGTTGCGCGTTATTCACCTCGCTGGTCGAGCCGCGCCACGAGCTTATGCACCTGCCCGATGGGCGCACCTTGCAGCTGACGATATCCCCGCATCCGTTTGGCGGCCTGATTTATGTCTTTGATGATGTTAGCGACCAGCTGGCGCTCGAATGTTCATACAACACACTTGCAGCGGTGCAACGCGCCACGCTCGACCATTTGTTCGAGGGGATCGCGGTCTATGGCGGCGACGGCCGCCTCAAACTGCACAATCCTGCTTTTCGCGCGTTATGGGGGTTGTCGGAGGCAGATGTCGCGGGCGAGCCGCATATTTCCGAGATTGTCGAACGTACCCGCGGGCTTCTCGACGATGGTGAGAATTGGGCGGCAAAGCGGGAGGACATGGTCGTCCAGGTGACGTCGCAGACTTTGGCGAGCGCTACCCTTTATCGCCGCGACGGCTCGGTGTTGCAGGTTGCCAGTATGCCGCTGCCCGATGGCGAGGTGTTAATGACCTATCTCGATGTCAGCGACACCGCACGGGTCGAGCATGCGCTGCGTGAGCGCAATGAAGCGCTCGAAACCGCAGCACGCTTGAAGGCCGAGTTCGTCGCCAATGTCTCGCATGAGTTGCGCACACCGCTCAACACCGTCATTGGCTTTGCCGAGATCTTGCATAATCAATATTTTGGATCTCTCAATTCAAGCCAGCTCGAATACAGCGGCGGCATCCTCGACAGTGCACAGCAGCTTACCGGGCTAATTAACGATACCATCGAGTTGGCCTCGATCGAAGCGAGCTATATCGAACTCGAACGCGGCCCTGTCGACATCCCGGATATGCTTCGCACATTACTGGGCTTGACGCAGGAGCGGGCCCGCAGCCGAGGGCTCGACATCGATCTATGCTGCCCGGCTCAGATCGACCTGATCGAAGGCGACAAGCGGCGGCTGCAACAAGCACTCTTTAACCTGATCTCAAACGCGATCAAGTTTACGCCACCAGGCGGCACTATTCGCATCGAAGCGGAACGGGGCAGGGGCGAACTGCTGCTCAGGGTTTGCGATACCAGCATCGTGATAGCGGGTCCGGTATCGTCCGATAAGTTCGAGCGCGTCGCGCCCATCCGCAAGCACACGAATGCAAGCCTCGGCCTATCGCTGGTCAAGCGGCTGATCGAGCTGCATGGCGGCAGCGTCGAGTTCGCTTCGGTGCCTGGCCGGGGCCACTGGGTCACTTGCCGGCTGCCAATGATCCGCTCGGAGCCGGTCGGCGCTGGGGTTATCGATCTCAACCAACAGATGTCCCAAGGCAGCGATTCGCGCTGCGCGGCCTCGGCATAGTCCCCGACACTTTTCGGAGGCACAGGTCGTGGGCGCCAATTGCAGTGCGCCCGCTGCCATGCACCGACTGCCGCAAGGAATAATTGCGGATAGTCGCGGCGGCGACATACAACGGTTACGTGATGGTTGTCATAAATCTGCCGGACGAAGCTGCCACCGCGACGCTGGCTGCGCGCTTGGCGGCAATCGCGCGCGTCGGCGACATCATCGCGCTCGAGGGCGATCTTGGCGCCGGCAAAACGACTTTCGCGCGCGCCTTTATCTGCGCTAGCGGAGTCGCCGACCGAGAGGTCCCGAGCCCGACCTTCACGCTCGTGCAAGTCTACGATGCTGCCGAGGCGGAGATCTGGCATTTCGATCTCTATCGGCTAGCCGCGGCCGATGAAGCGTGGGAACTCGGCATCGAAGAGGCCTTTCTTTCCGGCATTTCATTGATTGAATGGCCGGACCGGCTCGGCCGATTGCTGCCGCAGCGACGGCTCGCCATCACCCTCGAATTTAGCGACCGGCCGGAGGCGCGGCGCGTGGTGATCGAGGGCGATGCCGAATGGCGCGCCCGGCTATGCGAGATCGCAGTCGATGGCTGACATGACCATCGCCGGGCTCCCTGCGACCTCTTTGGCGAGCTTGCTTGCCGGTCGGCCGCGCGTCCGCTCGCCACGCCGGCGGGCGATCAGCGAATTTCTCGAGGCCAACGGTTGGGGAGGCGTTCGCCCGGAACCGCTCGCCGCCGATGCATCCTTTCGCAGCTATCACCGCCTCTGCCGCGACGGCAAAAGCGCAGTCGTGATGGACGCACCGCCGCCCGAAGAGGATGTAGCCCCCTATGTCGCGGTAGCCGAGATACTGCGCGGATTGGGCCTCAGCGCACCCGAAATCATTGCCGCGGACCATGCACACGGCTTCTTGCTGATCGAGGATTTTGGCGACGACACCTACACCCGGCTGCTTCGGCGCGGCGCTGACGAGCCGAGCCTCTATACGCTCGCAATCGAGGTCTTGGCGGCTTTGCAGACCAAAGTCGCCGCGACAGGCCTGCCCGAGCTGCCGCCTTACAACGAAGATCGTCTGCTCGCCGAAGCGGTGTTGCTGGTCGATTGGTATATGCCCGCAGTGTTGAAGGAAGAGCCATTAGCCGCACGGCGCGACGAATATCTCGGCCTGTGGCGTGCGCTTCTGCCGATGGCACATACCCTTCCCCCAACCTTGGTGTTGCGAGACTTCCACATCGACAATTTGATGTTGCTGCCTGGTCGCTCTGGGGTGCGGGCCTGCGGGCTGCTCGATTTCCAGGATGCGGTCATTGGCTCGCCGGCTTACGACCTCGTCTCGCTACTGGAGGACGCGCGACGTGACGTGCCCGAAACATTGCGCCAAGCGATGACGGGGCGCTATCTCGCCGCCGTCCCAGCCGTGGACGTCAACGATTTCCGGCGCGCTGCCGCCATTCTCGCGGTCCAGCGCAACTGCAAGATCCTCGGCATTTTTACCCGGCTTTGGCTGCGGGACGGCAAGCCCGCCTATCTCGCCCATATCCCGCGCCTATGGCGGCTCGTTGAGCAGGACCTCCAGGATCAGTCGCTGCAAGAAATCAGACATTGGCTCGATCGCAATCTGCCGCCGGTGACCCGCCGTATCCCCGATTTGCGGATGATGGCGTGACGGTACCGCCGCGCCGAGCGATGGTGTTGGCGGCCGGGCTCGGAACCCGGCTGCGCCCGATAACCGACACCATGCCAAAGCCATTGATAAAATTGAATGGCTGCAGTTTGCTCGATCACGCGATCGACCGGTTGGTCGAGGCTGGGGTCGAGCACGTCGTCGTCAACACTCATTACATGGCGGCAATGGTGACGGCTCAGCTTTCCCGACGGAAAGCGCCCTATATCGAGATTTCGGAGGAGCCTGTTTTGCTCGAGACCGGTGGCGGCGTGGCCAAGGCGTTGCCATTGCTCGGCGATATGTTCTACGTCATCAACGCCGACGTATTCTGGCTCGACGGCAAGGATCCGGCATTGTTGCGGTTGGCCCGCATTTTCGATCCCGATCACATGGATGCGGTGCTGCTATTGCAGCGCACCGTCACAGCAATCGGTTATGATGGCAGCGGCGACTATATGCTCGACCCTTCGGGCGCGCCGCATCGCCGCCGCGAACGCGAAATCGCGCCATTTCTGTTTGCTGGCATCCAGTTGCTGCACCGCCGGCTTTTTGATAATTGGCCCGAACGCGCCTTTTCGTTGGTGCGCCTGTTCGACCGTGCTGAAGAGGCCGGGCGGCTGCACGCAATCGTGCATGACGGCGAGTGGTATCATATCGGCACAGCGGCGGGTCTGGCTGCAACCCGTGAGCGTCTTTCGTCGCACCGGATCGAGCGCTAGTCTCGACCCGACATTTTTGCGAAAGGCCGCCGGATAGGCTGGGTTTTGCAATGCCTTTATTCGAGGGTTATCGGATGCGGCCCAGGATCTACACGATTCCTCCCGAACGTCCGTTTTTGGCGACCCTGGCCGAAGGTATTGCAGCGATGGCGGGCGCCGACCCTACGGCGTTGTCCCGGGTTAGCGTGTTATTGCCTACCCGCCGCGCCGTGCGGTCATTACGTGAGGCGTTTCTGCGCATCCCATTCGATGGGAGAGAACCCGGGACACCGCTGTTGCTGCCGCGGATGCGGCCGATCGGCGATCTCGATGGCGATGAGCTTTTGCTCTTCGAAAGCATTTCCGAAGACGATGATCTGGTTGTCCTACCCGCGATCCCCGCGCCGCGCCGCCAATTATTACTGACCAAACTGATCCTTAAATGGGCCTCTCAAGGCGGGCGCGACCCTTTGCTTCCGGGCCAGGCTGCGGCGCTGGCAGCAAGCCTCGCGCGCCTTATCGATACGGTCGCGATTGAAGGCGCCAATTTTGCGCGGCTGCGCGATCTCGTCCCTGCCGATCTCACTGCGCATTGGGAGATTGTTTGCAAATTGCTCGAGATTTTGCCGACTGCCTGGCCGGCGATGCTCGCGTCGGAGGGGGCAATCGACCCCGGCGAGCGAAGCAATCGCCTGCTCACCCGTCAGGCTGCGATCTGGCGGCAGAACCCGCCGCGCGACCCAGTCTTCGTCGCGGGGCTGTCTGGGGGCGTGCCGGCTCTGACCGAATTGATCCGAGTGGTCGCCGGTCTGGAAGTCGGCATGGTGATCCTGGCAGGTCTTGATCGCCGCTGCGACATCACGGAGTGGAAGGCGATCGAAAGGGACGAAGCGCATCCGCAATATCTGCTTGCTAACCTGCTCGCGGCATTCGAGCTGATGCCCGCCGATATACCCGATTGGCCCGAGGGCAGCAGGCATTGGCGCGAGCGGTCCGGCGCATGCAACCGCCGCCTGCGGCTGGCGCTGGTCGGCGAAGCGATGCGTCCGGCGCCGACAACCGACAATTGGCGCAGCTTGGCGCCCATCCCAGTCGCGGCAATCGACGGTCTGAGCCGCTACGATTGCATCAATAGGCATGAAGAGGCGCTGACGATCTCGCTATTGCTGCGGCGCAAGCTCGAAACACCAGGTGCCACTGCGGCGCTCGTCACCCCCGACCGCGAACTCGCTCGTCAGGTTGCCGTCGAACTGATGCGTTGGGGTATCGGGATCGACGATTCCGCCGGCCTGCCATTGAACCGCACACCGCCCGGGGTTTTCCTCCGCCTGGTGCTTGATCTTGCTGCGAGCGAGTTGGCACCCGTGCCGTTATTGGCGGCATTAAAGCACCCGCTTGCCGCCGGCAATCTTGCGCCGGCGGTATTTCGCGCTCTCGCGCGCCGGCTCGAACAGGCGATCCGCGGTCCGCGCCCGGCACCGGGCTTTGCCGGTCTTATGGCCGCCGTCGCCGGCAAAGACACGGAGCTGCGTGGGTTTGTCAGCCGCCTGCAAGCCTGCCTGGGTCCGTTG
>JAFAOB010000072.1 GCA_019238055.1 Alphaproteobacteria bacterium | reverse complement strand
ACATAGTCAGCGATGTAGGTGGCCCACATCTGGCGCTGGAAGTACTCGCTCGGCTTCAGCTTATTGATGAAGCCCGCCGAAACGCGCTGGCGCTCGAAGGCCCGGTCCATGCGCTGCAGATAATAGGGCAGCCAGCCGATATTGTTCTCGGCCGAGACGATCTGCAATTCCGAGAAGCGGTCGAGCACGCCGGAGAAGATCAATACGCTGAACGACTTCTCGACCTCGTGCGACAGCACCGTCGCGCGCATATAGCGCTCGCCCCAATTGAACTGGCTCTCCATTCCCATCCCGGTGATCGCATGCAGGCTGACCGGCATGCGTAATTCCTGTGCCGCCGCCCAGAACGGATCGTAGATTTCCGAGCTGTAGGGCTGTTCCTCGGGCGGCGAGCACCAGATCATCGCCCCCTTGAGCCCCATCTTGGCGCAGCGTTCCAGTTCGCGGGCGCCGGCCTTCGGATCATAGAGCGAGATCATCGGCAGCCCGGCCATGTGCTTCGGGTCATAGCTGACGAACTCGGCGAGCCAGTCGTTGTAGACGCGGAAACAGTCGGCCTGCAGCCCGGGGTCCTTCAGCCAGAAGATCCGAAAGCCTAGGGTGGTGTACAGGACATCGGCCTCGACCCCATCGAGGGCGTTGTCCTTGATCCGCTCGGCCGGATCCCAGCCGCCCGGCCGGGCATCGGCATAGGTCGCCTTGGTCAGAAATTCCTTCAGCTCCTCGGGGCTCTTGCCGGCGCCAAGCCCGATGCCGATCGGATGCGGCGCATAGCCTTCGTAATAGAAATAGGCACCCTCCTTGCCCGGCGGGTTGATCATCAGATGTGGAGCGCGCTCACGATATTTCTTGTCGACGCGCTCGCTCCACAGATCGGGCGGCTCGCTGACATGCGAGTCGGCCGATATCAGCTTGTATTCCGCCATCTAACCCTCCCTGAAAATGCCGCTTAAATCCGGTAGTCTCCGCAACATCGTAAAGGGGTGAGCCGTGGCCGTCCAGGCTCCCTCGTTAGTGCTCAGACGCATTCATCAGACGCATTCAGATGACTCCGTCCCAGTCTGCTCGTCTTGCCCGGTGGCCCTTTAGCCCGCGGGCTTGACCCGCGGGTCGGGCCGGGCATCCACGGAAGCCGGCAAAGCGTGTGCCGCGGCTCGTGGATGCCCACGGATCAGGTCCGTGGGCTGAAGGCCCACGGGCCAAGCCCGGCCACGACGATGCGTGAAGCGTCCGATTGGGTCTGAGCACTGGCGAGTGAACGCGTTCGTGCCGAGCCGAGGGCGCGGTATTCTGCGAGTGCCGCGATAAAGCAGCGTCCGGGTTCGCAACCGGTTATACTGGATGGCGTGGCCGAAGTTGTTTCATTCGATCGATCCGGAATCTACGGGTTTTTGCATCATCCCGAGCAGGCCGAGGGGCGCGGGCTGGTGCTGACCCATGGCGCGGGCGGCAACTGCACTGCGCCGTTGCTGGTCGCGGCTGGAAACGCCTTTGCCGAGGCTGGCCTTTTTGTCTTGCGCTGCGACCTGCCGTTTCGGCAGCGCCGGCCGACAGGTCCGCCCTCGCCTTCAACCGCCGCCACCGATCGCGCCGGGCTGAGGAGCGCCGTCACGGCAATGCGGGAGGTCGTTTCGGACGCGGTTTTTCTCGGCGGTCAGTCCTATGGCGGGAGGCAGGCGACAATGCTCGCCGCCGACGAGCCCGCTCTGGTGGCGGGCCTGCTGTTGTTTTCCTATCCGCTGCACCCGCCGGGAAAACCCGATCGGCGCCGCACCGAGCATTTTCCACAATTGCAGATGCCCGCGGTGTTTGTGCAGGGTACCGCCGACCCGTTCGGCGGTGTTGAGGAGATCCGTGCCGCTCTGGCGCTGATCCCGGCCGCTACGCGGCTGATCGCGATCGAGGGTGCCGGCCATGATTTGCAGCGCGGCCGGTTTGATCTCGGACCGGTCATCGCAGCGCTGATGGACGCGGCCTGACCACGAGCCGGGCACTGGCGCCTCGTGCGGCTCTCTGCTCGTCCGTATGTGCGGAGACGGCTTCAGGCGTCGTCCGATTTTTCCAGACGCATCCAGCGTGGCCGTTCGGGGGTGACGATGGCTTCCCCGGCTGTCAAGGAGGACGCATCGAGAGCGATGTCGATGCGCAGCAACGCCAGACCGTGCCCATCGCGGCTCGACCGCATTTCCCCGACCTCGTGCCCATCGGCGCGGATCATTGTTCCTGGCGGCGGGAGCGGACCCGAGATCGCCACCGGCATCAGACGGCGCCTGATAAGACCGCGATATTTCGTGCGGGCGGTCAGCTCTTGGCCGATATAGCAACCTTTGTTCCAGTCGACCCCGTTCAGCTCGTCGAAGCCCGCTTCGAGCAAAATCGATTTTTCGAGCACAAGGTCGCGGCTGCCATCGGCGACGCCAAGGCTGAGGCGCAACCGGTCATACGCTTCAAACCCGGTTTCAGTTAGGCCGCTGGCCGCCAGAGCGGATACCGCCGCCTCGCGCGGCAGGATGCAGCGCGCCCCGAGTGCGGCGAGCCGAGGATCAACAAACACGACCCCGCCGGCCAATGCGCGGGCGACACCGGGTTCGGCCGGCAGCCCGAGTGCGGCAAGCGCCTGCTCTCCGAACACTGCGGCGACGGCGAGATCGGGACGCTCATCGAGGGCCACCTTGGCACGCAGTCGATAGATCGACAGCCGCCGCTTGAGATCGGCCAGCCGCGCCCGCTCGCCATCGAGCAACAGCGCGTCGTCGAGCTCCACCATCATGAAATCGTGCAGATACTTGCCCTGAGCGGTCAGCAGTGCTGCATAACGTGCTTGCGTTGGGCTGACCTTGCCAACGTCGTTCGACACCAGCCCTTGCAGAAAGGTGCGTCGATCGGGTCCGCTAACGGCGAGAACGCCACGATCTTCGAGCTGCACAAAATCGGCTTCGGCCATGGCGGGGCCATTTCGATGGTAAGGGCGCGCTAGAGGTAGGCCGGGACTGGCGGCTTGGCAAGTCGAGGGTACTGCGGATATAAGGCGCTGGTATCGGCGAGATGGATATCCTGTTTGTAACCGCGACGCGTATCGGCGATGCCGTGCTGTCGACCGGTCTCCTGCAATTCCTGATCGAGCGCTATCCGAGTGCGCAGCTGACGATCGCGGCGGGGCCGATAGCGGCACCATTATTCGAAGCCGTAC
The DNA here is from genome assembly GCA_019238055.1 of Alphaproteobacteria bacterium. Taxonomy (GTDB): domain Bacteria; phylum Pseudomonadota; class Alphaproteobacteria; order ATCC43930; family CGMCC-115725; genus AP-15. The sequence continues at coordinate 1,729 of JAFAOB010000072.1, read as the reverse complement.
CGCAGCTCGAGCGGCTGATCGTTGTCGAAAAGCGGCGTTGGGCATTGCACTGGCTGCCGCTCTACGCCGCGGTGGGGACGCGGCGTTGGGGTCTCGTTGTCGATCTGCGTGGTTCGGCTTTGGCGTGGCTGCTGCGTACGGGTGCTCGCAAAGTCATCGCCAAAGGCGATGGCCGCGAACATCGCGTGCGCCAACTCGGGCGCCTGTTCGATCTCGATCCGCCGCCCGGCCCGCGGCTGTGGACGGCGCCGCGCCATGAACGGCAAGCGGCGGCGCTGCTGCCCGCCGGCCCGCCGGTGCTGGCAATCGGACCGGCAGCCAATTGGCGCGGCAAGCAGTGGCGAGGTGACCGCTTTGCCGAGCTGGCCCGGCGGCTGACGGCAACCGGCGGGTTGCTGCCCGGCGCCCGCGTCGCTGTGTTGGCCGGCGCACATGAGCGCGAGCAGGCGCTGCCGTTGCTCGATAGAATCCCCCCCGAGAGACTGATCGATCTCGTCGGTCGGGTCGATCTGTTGACCGCGGCGGCCGTGCTGCGCCGCTGCGCGTTGTTCATCGGCAACGATACCGGGCTGATGCATATCGCCGCCGCGATCGGCACCCCGACCCTAGGGCTGTTCGGCCCCAGTCCGATCGAAAAGTACGCCCCCTGGGGACCATGTACCGCGGTGGTGCGCACTGTCGATCCGCCCGAAAGCATGTTCGGGCCGGGGTTCAATCATCTGACGACGGATACATTGATGGACAGTCTGTCGGTCGATGCGACCGAGGCCGCCGCTCACCAGCTGTGGCATCGGGTGGCGAGCGCTGTGGCATGAAGGCCGAACGGAGCAATGAGAATTGTGCTCCACGGATCGATCGTAAACCCACCTTGTCCGCCGTCGTCGTCGCGCATAACGAGGAGGCGCAGCTTGCGGCGTGCCTCGCGACCCTCGCCTTTGCCGATGAAATCGTCGTCCTGCTCGACCGCTGTATCGATCATTCGCACGAAATCGCCAGCCGATTCGCCGATCGCATCCTCGAAGGCGAATGGGCGCGAGAAGCCGCTCGCCGCACCGCCGCGGTCGCCGCCTGCACCGGCGACTGGATCTTCGAAACCGATGCCGATGAGCGCGTGAGCCCGGCTTTGGCGGCCGAAATCCGCTCGGTCGTGACGCACTCCGCAGCGTCGTGGCACCTCGTGCCGGTTGACAATTACATTGGTGACCGGTTGGTTCGCTGGGGGTGGGGCGCCTTTTTTGGCCGATCAGCGCATGCGGCACTCTATCGCCGCGACGTCAAATCCTGGCGCGATGACCGGGTGCTGCACGCCAGCGTCGCCCTCTCCGGCCCGCAAGGACCAAATCTCGAAGAGCGGCTCGCGCATTATGTCGATCGCAATATTTCCGACATGCTTCTGCGGCTCGACCGCTACACGAGCTTGCATGCGCAGGATTTACGGGAGAGCGGCGACATCGGCAGCTTTGCCCACAATCTGCGACGCATCGCCTCGCGGTTTTGGAAATGCTATGTCGGCCGTCGCGGCTATCGTGAGGGACCGTACGGATTTCTGATCGCGTTGTGCGCGGCGCTCTACCCGATTCTGTCCTATTTGAAAGCGCGCCTCGAACCGGGCGAAGCGGCGAGCAGCACCACCCTTGCTACGGCCGCCCCGGCGTCGGCGAACGAGGCCGATCCGCGGCGAAATCAGACCACCACCCTTGCTTCTCGGCAAAGCGAACGCGTTGCCGAA
>JAFAOB010000039.1 GCA_019238055.1 Alphaproteobacteria bacterium | reverse complement strand
CCAACGCCTCAAGGCGTATCCATAGTTGGGGTTAGGTAAGCGATCGCCGAGCAACGATTCCTGTGTTTAATCTTTAAGACAGTTTTTAGACGCCTATTAGACGATATATAGGCCGCTTCCTCAACTAAAGATACATTAAATCGGTTGACAATGGTTAGTCGAATTTGGCGAAATGATGGAGCCCGATTAATGCGCCGGGTCTGATTTATCTACCATTGGGCGAAAATGTGCGTATCGGGGCAGATCGGCACCGGGGGGAAGGTCGTCTTCCTCTAATCGATAGGCTCCGAACCTGAATGAAGGAGGAGGGCATCTCATGTTTATATTGAGGAAGACAGCAATCGCGGGGTTGGCAGCCTTGTCGCTGTCGGTGCTGTCGACGGCGCCGTTCGCGCAAACGTTTACCAACGGATCACCGGCCACATTTGCGACCCAAGCCGTCACAGCGGCCAGCGGAGCTTTGACGATTCCCGCTGGGCTCATCCATACGAGCCAGGCCACCACAGCAGCGAGTACGGCCGGCAATTTCCTGATCACGTTTACCCTGCCGTCAGGGGTGACGTTTAGTTCCGCGCCCACGGCGGTCGTTTCTGGTGCGCTCTGCGCACCGGGGGGAACCATTACGCCAACCGGCGGCGGCGCAGGTGCGAACAGCGCGACGTTTAGCGTCACAGTTGCGGGCGCCGTAGCGAGTCCCAACAACTGTTCGGTCGCGCTTAACGGGTTCACGGTCGCGGGAGCAACGGCGCTCGGCACGACGACCCCGCCCAATTCCTACAACATATCGGAGCAGGTTGCCGCGTCGACTGGAACGACGCCCAGTTTCAACCAGGCGACCGCTTCTAAGGCGACCCTCGCTACAAGTGCCAGCCAGCTTACGTACTTCACCCTCCCCGGCGCTTCAGGCGGAAACGGTAACCAGGTGATCGACATCTCGGGTTCGATCCTGGGCAAACAGTTCAAAACAATACTTGGTACTGGCACATGCGGGAATGCCGCCGGCACCGACAATCTGTGCGCCGATCTTGGCACGCTCGTGCTGATTGCTAATGCCAACTCCAATTCCACTGCCACCGGGCCATTCAAGTTTACCGCGACCGCGGCGAACGTAACGCTCACAGGCAACTGGTCGGGTATCGGCAGCGCGGTTCTCTCAGCACCTTCTGTTGGTGCCTGTAAGGGCACAGCATCGGCTCAAACTGCCGTCACTGGTGCAGTTTCTGGCACGATCTCCGGGTCCACGATCACGTTTACGGGACTAAATGGCGGCACCGTGGTAACGAACCTGTTCGGGGCTACCGGCTACGGGCCCACGGGGGTAGCGTACGAGGTTTGCCTCTATGCCGGCGGTACGACATTGATCGGGTCAAACCCGGTCACGTTGGCCAACGCCGCGTCGATCGACACAACTACCCAGGCAGATACGACGCCTCCGGGTACAGGAATAGCTCTCTATAACTATAATGGTGTCGTGCAGCAACTGCTGTACGCGACTGCGGGGACTAGCTACCCGGGCTATGTCCGTATCGTCAACAACACCGCATCACCGATCCAGGTGTTTGCATCGGTTCAGCCTGATGGCGGCACAACCGGCACGGCGCAAGTCGAGAGTGCATTGGCCGGTTTCTCCAATGACCTGGTTCCGGTGTCAACAATCGCCACCAACGCCGGTGTAACGTTAGGTGCAAACGCGCGTACCGCAATGACTCTGTTTGCGCCGGGCCCCGTCGGCACACCGGGCACGGGATCGGCCGTGGTCGGAATCTCCTTGCTCGAGGTCAATCCGAATGGCGATGTCGTGATGATGGGCTCCGGCACCTCGCCCTAGCAACTTGAGATTGCGTACTGTGGAGGGGGCGAAAGCCCCCTCTTTTTATCCGTGCGGCCGTTCGCACACCTCGCCGGTCGCGACTCTATTCGCTGCGATGCTCCCTATGCTGCGGCTGGTGGTGGCGCGCAGCTTGCCCTGCGGCGGATCGATAGCCATGATCCGCCATTGCATTGCAAGCCGAGAGTGAAAATGGCGATGAGCGCAGAGACGCTCGAAATGGCGTATCCCGGGAAATACGTCGAGCAGATCATCATCGGTTTGGAAGATCCGCTCAACCAGCACCTGATCAAACTGGTCGCCTTCGATTTCCCGCCGGAATTGCGGCGCCATTTCCGTCGCGAAGTCAGATCTTGGGTTGGCAAAATTCAGCGGCTGCGGATCAAGCCTGATTCTCGTACCGGCTCGGTCAAATTCTATTACGACCTGCTGTTCGATTTTCCGTTTGGCGGGGTCGAAGTGGCGAACGTTAGAACGATCATGCATCTGATCTCAGAGGAATATGACGGGATCCGGCCATCCAAGAGCGCCGAGGAGACGGCTGCTTGGCTCGCAGCCTTTCATCGCGAGCTGGCGCAGCGGCTGCACGCCGGCGCGCCGGTTTTGGATATGGTCCCGGAATAGGGAGGCGAATTCCGCCACGATCCCTGATGCGGTTTCGGTTCGAGGCATTGCAGACCGATGGGCGGGCGATCTCGGGCCAGATCGAGGCCCCCTCGTCGCGCGCCGCTTATCGCGACTTGTTGCGCCGCGGCATTCAGCCGACGGCGATCGCCGATGCCGCCGCATCGGCCACGCGCCGCCACCGCTTCAGACTGGCCTCTGGCCACCGCAGTCGACTCTATGTCCTCAAGGAATTGCACGCGCTCGCGGGCGGCGGCGTGCCGATCGCCGATGCGGTCGCCGCGCTTGAAGAGGCCTGCGACGAACCCGCATCGGCCGAAGCCTATCGCGCGCTGCATGCCGGGCTGCGCCGTGGCGAGAAATTTTCGGTCGCCTTTGCCCGAGCATTCCCGAGTTCCCCCGCTTACATCCAGACCTTGATCGAAGCCGGCGAACTCAGCGGGCGATTCGCCGAAGCGCTGGCCGATGCCGCCGCCGAAATCGAGCACGAGGCGCGGATCCGCACCGAGCTGCGCAACGCGCTCGTCTACCCGGCCTTTCTGGTTTCGTTCGGTCTGCTGGCGGTGCTGTTTATCTTTCTGGTAGTGGTGCCGCGCTTTGCCGCCATGTTTCGCGGCAAATTCGATCAACTGCCGTGGCTGTCCTGGGGCGTCATCGCCGGCGGCATGTGGCTGCGCGGACATCTGGTACTGACCGGCATCGTCGCGATCGCGGCCGGTTTTGCACTCGCCTGGCTCTTGCGCCAGCCCGAGGCGCGGCGCCAGGCCTTGGCATTGTTTACCCGCCTCCCGATGCTGCGCGACGGCTTTATCGAAATCGAGACGGCGCGCTGGGCAGCGGTGCTCGCCCGGCTGTTGGAGAACCGCGTGCCGCTGATGCACAGCCTCGAACTCGCCCGCGGGGCGCTGCGCAGCCCTGATATCCAGCTCCGCCTCGGCCAGGTCGAGCGTCGCGTGCGTGCCGGCGAGGCGCTTGCCACCGCGCTGCGTGACATCGCGTTTTTGCCGATCACAGCGCTGAGCCTTGTGCGAGTCGGCGAACGTTCGGGCAATCTGCCGGACATGATGCGCAGCGTCGCGCAGATCTATGACGAAATCGTGCGCAACCGCATCAAGGCGGCGCTGTCGATCATCGAGCCGACCGCGATCGTGTTGATCGGTGGTGCCGTCGGCCTCGTCGCGGTCGCGATCTTTATGGCGATCACGACGATTAATAAGGTACCCGGGCTATAATCGGCACCGCGCCGTAATCCCGCTGATTTTTGCATTCCGGGTCGTGATCGATCATAAATCCTGTCGAGATGGCAATTCGGGCGGTGATGGAGACGGGCCGCGGGCGCCGGTTCCGCCGTAGCGGGATGCTGGCGCTGCACGCGGCCCTTTGGATATGGCTGTTGGTCATCATCCTGATCGTGTGGCTGCCGACGTCCGAATTTGGCGGGCTCGACTTGACCTCGACCGTCGTGCAGGGCGGCAGCTTTGCCGCGGGCGCGGTGCTTTTGGCATTGGCGGAACGATCGCGGCCGCGGTTGTGGCGGCGGCCCTCTCCCGGGTGGGGCAGGTTTCGGGACATCATCGCCCGCTTCGCGCGACCGCTGGGCCGCCTCGCTGCCCTGCTCGCCTTCTATGCGGCGATCCTCGAACTCGGGCAGTATGGTGTCGATGGCCGGCGGTTTCGCTTGGCGCCGCTGGTTCCCGACACCGCGCGGATACTGCTCGTCTGTGCCGCGCTCTACGCGATTGTGCGCCTCGCCCTGGCGGCGGCCAGGCTCGGCCGGGAGGCTGAGGGCCATATCGAGCGGGTCGCTGCCGCGTTCCGCTGCGAGGCAAAATACGCAGCATTGCTGCGCGACGCGATCCAAGCTGCTCATGCCGTCTGCCTCGCCCCGTCGCTGCCGGCCGAGGACCGGGTCGAGCGGGTGCGCCAATTGCTCGACCAGGCACTCGGCGCCGAGCTGCCGAACCCCGACGAGGACGTGCTCGACACCGTGTTTGGTCCCCGCAAGGCCGCCCCAGCCGAAAATCGGCCAAAGATCGATGCCGCCGCAGCACGTTCGTCACGCTGACACGCCCTCCGCTCCCGGCGCAATCGCGACTTCCGACAAAGCCGAGGCGATTACAGTTCGGGCAGGTGTTGCTGTACTATCGTGAGTTTAGTAGCAGCGCTAACTGTCGCAACATGCTCAGCTGCGATTTGCTCTGGCAGTCTGTCAGAGTAGTTTCGGGGTGGGCGCCGATCACCCGGCGCCCGCGATCGGTTCACGGAAATCGGGTATCGAAGCGGTGCTTTGATGTTTGCACCGGTTGTAGGCCTCGGCATTCCGGTTTCGTGATTACGCCCCACTTCATCGCGCGGGCATCAGGGCGCGAAACCGCAGCGTGAAGGATGGCGCATGAAGATCGTTTCAATCGTGGCCGCACTCGCTGGGCTCGCGGTCACCGCCATACTCGTCGCATTGTTCGGTGTACACGCCGTGTTTCGGTCCTTTCTCGCGCTCGGCTGGAAGGGGTTCGTTGCAATCTGTCTGATCCATCTCGGGCTTCTTGCTATCATGGGCCTCGCCTGGCGGGCGCTGGTGCCGAGAGCTCCGATCAGATCGTTCATGGCAGCGCGGGTCGTGCGCGAGGCTGGTTCGGAGGTGCTGCCGCTATCCCCGATCGGCGGCTGTGTGCTCGGCGCCCGCGTTCTGATTCTTGCCGGAATATCAGCATCGATCGCCGCTGCCAGTACGATTGTTGATCTGACGCTCGAATTTTTTGCCAAGCTCGCCTACACGGCCATCGGCTTGGCATTGTTGGTCAGCCTGCGCCCAGGCTCGGCGATTGCAGTGCCGCTGAGCCTCGGGTTGGCGGTAGCGAGCCTGGCGGCGGTTGGGTTTGTCGTAGCCCAGCACCGTGGAATCAATCTCTTCGATCGCCTCACCCGCACTCTCGGGAGCGGCTGGGCGGAGCGCACCGCCGCGGGTACCGCGGCATTGCGCGATGCGCTGCGCGCCACCTACGGGCGTCGGATCGGGCTGTGGAGCGGCTTTTCTCTGCATCTGTTCTGCTGGATCGCGTCAGCGGTCGAAACCTGGGTTATCCTGCGCATCCTGCGGAACACATTGCCATTTCGAACCGTGCTGGTGATCGAAACCCTGCTCCATGCGGTCCGCACGCTGGGCTTTATTGTGCCAAATGCGGTCGGCTTGCAGGAGGGCGCATATGTGCTGATCGGCACCGGGTTCGGTCTGCCGCCGCCGATGGCGCTGGTCGTGTCGCTGATCAAGCGCGCGCGTGACTTGGCGATCGGCTTGCCCGCACTTGGCGTTTGGCAATATGTCGAAAGCGGGCGGCTTTGGCGTCGACATGGAACGGCCGATAATGCAACCCTGCGGCTTGGCCGACCCGTCGGGATCAAGGAGTAAATCATGGCTGAAGCGCTTCCGTTCCTCTATCTCGGCAGACATGGTGAGACCGCCTGGACCCTTTCAGGCCAGCACACCGGCCGCACCGACCTGCCGCTGACCGAAAACGGCGAGCGCCAGGCGCGGGCGCTGGGACAGCGGCTGCAGCGGGTCGATTTTGCAAAAGTTCTGACGAGTCCGTCACAACGCGCTGTGCGCACCTGCGAACTCGCCGGTTTCGGCGCTGGTGCCGAGACCGATCCTGATCTTGCCGAGTGGGACTACGGTGAATACGAAGGTCGCCGCACCTCCGAGATCCTTGCCGAACGGCCGGATTGGCGATTATTCCGCGACGGGGCGCCCGGCGGCGAAACATTCGAGCAGGTGGGGGCCCGCGCCGACCGGGTTCTCACCCGCATCCGCTCGATCGACGGGAACGTCCTCGTGGTCTCCAGTGCTCACTTCTCGCGCGTGCTTGCGGCGCGATGGCTTGGATTGCCGGTTGCGGCCGGCCGCTATTTCTATTTGAGCACGGCGAGCCTCAGTATCCTCGGCTACGAGCACGACAGCATCGACGAACCTCTGGTTCGGCTGTGGAATGACACCAGCCACCTCGATTATTGAATGCCTTCAGGCGTCGTCCGGCACGCCCGCCGCGAGTTCATCGAACCACACCGCCGCACTCGAATCCGAGGGGGCGCGCCAGTCGCCGCGCGGTGACAGCGACCCGCCCGATGAGATTTTGGGTCCGTTGGGCAGCGCCGAGCGCTTGAATTGCGAAAGCTGGAAAAAGCGCAGCAAAAAGACCCCCAGCCATTTCTTGATCTCGGCGAGGCTGTAGGCACGCTTGGCATTCTCGGGGATGTTGGCCGGCCACGCTCCGCGCTCGACATCGTGCCACGCGTTCCATGACAGATACGCGATCTTGGTCGGTGAAAACCCGTATCGCGTCGTATAGAACAGGTTGAAATCCTGCAAGGCGTATGGGCCGATGACGCTCTCGGTTGATTGGATCGCGCCATCGGCACCGGCCGGCACCAGCTCGGGCGAAATTTCGGTTGCGAGGATGTCGTAGAGGATCGGCGCGGTCCCCGGGCCGAGATCGCCGGTTGCCGCGACAAACCGGATCAGATGCTGGATCAGCGTCTTGGCGACCGAGGCGTTGGGGTTGTAATGCGACATCTGATCTCCAACCCCATAGGTGCACCAGCCCAGCCCGAGCTCTGACAGGTCACCGGTGCCGACCACCAGTCCGCCATTATGATTGGCGAGCCGGAACAGATAGTCGGTGCGCAATCCGGCCTGAATGTTCTCGAAGGTCACATCGTAATGCGCCTCTCCGCCCGCGGCGGCGTGGCCGATATCCTGCATCATCTGCCGTGCTGCCGGCCGAATGTCGATTTCACCGCCGCTGACGCCGAGCGCCTTTATCAGCCGCCAGGCATTGGCCTTGGTCGCTTCGCTCGTCGCAAAGCCCGGCAAGGTGTAGGCGAGGATGTTTGTCCGCGGCAGGGCCAGACGATCCATCACCCTGGCGGAGACAATCAGCGCCTGGGTCGAATCGAGCCCGCCCGACACACCGATAGCCAGCTTTTTGAGCCCGGTCGCCCGCAGCCGTTGCGAGAGCCCCTGGACCTGGATGTTGTAGGCCTCATAGCAATTATCATTGAGCATCGCCGGGTCGGCCGGGACGTAAGGAAAGCGCTCGACATTGCGGCGCAGCTCGAGCGGCTCGGCGGGGGCCGAAAAATCGATGGCGATGGTGCGAAAAGCCGGCCGGGCAGCTCCACTCGCGCGCACGCAATCACCGAACGTATTCATCCGTCTGCGCTCCTGTCGGATGCGCCCGACATCGACATCGGCAATCCCCATCTCGGGATTGGCCGAGAAGCGTTCGGTCTCGGCAAGCGCCTCGCCCAATTCGAAGATGCCGGCCTGACCGTCCCAGGCGAGATCGGTCGTCGATTCGCCGTCGCCGGCGGCAGAATAGGCGTAGGCGGCAAGGCAGCGCGCCGATTGCGACGCGCACAGGAGGCGCCGCATCTGAGCCTTGCCGATTGTGATGTTGCTGGCCGACAGGTTCACCAGGATTTCGGCGCCGGCAAGTGCCGCGACGTTGCTCGGCGGCTGCGGCACCCAGAGATCCTCGCAGATCTCGACATGAAAGGTGAAAGCGGTCTCACCGCCGCCGGCCGCGAACAATAGATCCGTGCCAAATGGCGCGTCATGACCGGCAATTGTCAGCGTCTGCCCGGCAACGCCCTCGCCTGACATGAAATGGCGGCGCTCGTAAAATTCGCGGTAGTTGGGGAGATAAACTTTTGGCACGGCACCGAGAACGCGCCCGCGGTGAATCACGATCGCGCAATTGTAGAGATGGCCGCGCGCGCGCAGCGGCGCCCCGACGACGAAAATCGGGAGTCGCTCGCGGCTCGCCAGCGCCAGCCGGCCGATTTCACGTTCGACCGCATCGAGCAGGGCATCCTGAAACAGCAAATCATCGATTGCATAGGCTGATAGGCCAAGCTCGGGAAAAATCATCAGCGCAACGCGCGCATCATCTCCGTCGGTAAGCATCGCCTCGATAGCGGCGGCGTTGCGCCGCGGATCGGCGACCGCGACCTGCGGGACGCAAGTGGCGAGGCGGATAAACTGATGCTGATAAGGCGAAAAAAACGAAGACATGGCGGGCGGCGCTCGCGGTCGGAAACGGGTTGGGATTTGGGAGACAAAACCGGTTTCGGTAAGGGGAAATGAGGGCTGCAACCCTGGGTGCGACGGCAATGCCGCTCGCGCAGATAACGC
>JAFAOB010000443.1 GCA_019238055.1 Alphaproteobacteria bacterium | reverse complement strand
TTTCACCTGAGGACGCCGCCGCGCAAATCATCGACACGCTGCGCCGGCGCCGGATCATCTGATCAAGGTCGGCTTGGCGATATCTGGCCGGATTCAGGCCACGACTGCGGCCGCGCCTCCGCGGGACAGCAGCTGATCGAAATAGGCGATCGTGCGCGTGAGGCCGTCCTTCAGCGCGGTGCGGGGCCGCCAACCGAGCACGGTCTGCGCCTCAGTTATGTCAGGGCAGCGCTGGACCGGGTCGTCGATCGGCAGCGGACGATAAGTTGTCGTTGAGCGCGAGCCGGCCAGCACGATGATCATCTGGGCGAGCTCGCTGACCGAAGTCTCGACCGGATTGCCCAGGTTTACGGGGCCGGTGACATCGTCGGGCGCCGCCATCAGCGCCAAAAATCCTTCGATCAGATCATCGACATAGCAAAAAGCCCGCGTCTGGCGCCCGTCGCCATAAAGCGTGATCGGTTCGTTTCGCAGCGCTTGCACAATAAAGTTGGAGACGACGCGGCCGTCATTGGGATGCATGCGCGGCCCATAAGTATTAAAGATGCGGGCAACGCGGATTTTTAGGTTATGCTGGCGGTAATAATCGAAAAACAGGGTTTCGGCACAACGTTTGCCCTCGTCGTAGCAGGCCCGCGGTCCGATCGGGTTGACGTTGCCGCGATAGCTTTCCGGCTGCGGATGCAACGTCGGATCGCCATAGATTTCCGATGTCGAGGCTTGAAATATTTTAGCTTTTAGCCGTTTTGCCAGCCCCAGCATATTGATGGCTCCAATGACGCTGGTCTTGGTTGTCTGGACCGGATCGAACTGGTAGTGAATCGGCGATGCCGGGCAAGCCAGATTGTAAATCTCGTCGACTTCAACAAACAGCGGATGAGTGATGTCGTGGCGCATCGCCTCGAAGTGCGGGTCTCCAAGCAGCCTTACCACATTATCTTTGCGCCCCGTAAAGTAATTGTCGACGCACAGCACATCATTGCCGTGAGCGATCAGGCGTTCGCACAAATGCGACCCGAGAAAGCCCGCCCCCCCTGTGACAAGGACGCGCTTTGCGACGATGCTGCTCATGGAACTTGCCTTTGTGGAGTGGGGTGAGCGACAGGTATCAGGCGAACGCGCGCAATTGCGGGCGGGCGGTATGCGTCGTGCGGCCAATGCTGACATAGGAAAGCCCGGCAGCGACCATTTCCTCAGGCTGATAGATGTTGCGCAGATCGATAACGAGAGGCGTTGCAAGAAGACTTTGGACCCGATCGAGGTCAAGGGCACGAAACGCGTTCCATTCGGTCAATAATACAAGGGCATCGGCGCCCTCCATCGCCTCATATGCATCTGCACAGTAGACCAGGTTCGGCAGCAGTTTCTTTGCCTCTTGGATGCCTTCGGGGTCGAATGCGCGGATCGCCGCACCTGCCGCGCTCAGACGCGGCAGGATCGAGAGGCTCGGACTGTCGCGCATGTCGTCGGTATTAGGCTTAAAGGTCAGCCCAAGCACGGCCAAGGTCTTACTGGCAACGCTACCACCGCAGGCGGAAATAATTTTATCGGCCATACGCGATTTGCGAGCATCGTTGACCCGCACCACGGTTTCGACGATCGACAGCGGCGACTGCGCTTCCCGTGCGGTTCGCACCAAAGCCTGGCAATCTTTTGGGAAACAGGAGCCGCCGAAACCCGGTCCGGCATGCAAAAACTTGGGGCCAATACGACCGTCGAGCCCAATTCCTTTTGCCACCTGCTGAACATCCGCACCAACTTTTTCACACAGGTCAGCAATCTCGTTGATAAAAGTTATCTTGGTCGCGAGAAACGCGTTTGCGGCATATTTTATCAATTCCGCCGTCTCGATATCAGTAAATACGATCGGTGTCTCGATCAGGTAAAGCGGCCGGTAGAGCGTCCGCAGCACCGCCCCCGCACGATCGTTGTCGGCGCCGATAACGACTCGATCGGGGCGCATAAAGTCTTCAATTGCCGAGCCTTCGCGCAAAAATTCCGGATTGGAAGCAACATCGAACCCGCCCTGCGGCCGCGCCCGCCGCAGGATTGCCGCGACCTCACGGCCGGTGCCGACCGGTACCGTGGATTTTGTTACGACCACCGCGTAATCGGTCAGTGCCTGCCCGATTTCCTCAGCTGCAGCAAATACATAGGAGAGATCGGCGTGCCCGTCGCCACGGCGCGATGGCGTCCCGACGGCGATAAAGACGGCTTCCGCCCCGGCAACCGCCGCCGTTAAATCCGTTGTAAACGAGATCCGTCCGGCTGCGGCATTCCTTGCGACCAGAGCTTCGAGACCCGGCTCAAAAATCGGCATCTCACCCCGTTGAAGGCAAGCGATTTTCACTTTGTCCTGATCAACGCAAACGACCTCGACTCCAAATTCGGAAAAACAAGCACCCGATACCAACCCGACATAACCGGTTCCGACAATTGCGATGCGCATACCAATCGCCCCTTATGCGAATTCGATCAGAACGATGCGGCCTGTCGGTTATTCCGCAAAGACGTCCCCGCGGCAAGTCGCCACGCCTTGATAATGGAATTGCCGGGAAGAGCCGGCGGCCACATCGCGTTGTGCTCCGGTCGACAGATTACAGACTGAACCCGTCTATGGCGCAATCGATTTTGGTAACGGGGGGTGCCGGATATATCGGATCGCATGCCTGCAAGGCATTGGCACGCGCTGGCTACCAGCCGATCGCCTATGACAACCTGTCCCGCGGCCATCGCGAAGCGGTGCGCTGGGGACCGTTGGTCGAAGGCGATATCGCCGACAGCTCGCGGCTCGGCGCCGCGATCGAGCAATATCAAATCGCCGCTATTATGCATTTCGCCGCCTACGCCTATGTCGGTGAGTCGGTCAGCGATCCGGCACTGTATTATTGCAACAATCTCGCCGGCACCTTGGCGATGCTCGAAACAGCCCGGCAGACGGAGGTTCGCCACATCGTTTTTTCGTCGACCTGTGCGACCTATGGCACACCCGAGATCGTGCCGATCCGCGAAACCGCGCCGCAATGCCCGGTCAACCCCTATGGCGAGACCAAGCTCGCAATCGAGCGCGCCCTGCACTGGTACGGAGAAGCCTATGGACTTCGCTGGGTATCGCTTCGCTATTTCAATGCCGCGGGTGCAGATCAGGAAGGCGAGATCGGCGAAGATCATGACCCCGAAACCCATCTCGTTCCACTGGTGCTGCAGGCGGCGCTGGGCCAGCGTCCGGCGATAGAGGTTTACGGCACCGACTACCCGACACCGGACGGGACCGCGATCCGCGACTATATCCATGTCGACGACCTCGCCGATGCCCATCTGCGGGCACTCGAGCGACTGTTGGCAAAAGGTGAGCCGGTCGCCCTTAACCTCGGTACCGGGATCGGCCATTCGGTCCGTGAGGTGATTGCAACCGCAGAGCGGGTGTGCGGCTGTAAAATCCCGGTGCAGGATGCGCCGCGGCGCTCTGGAGATCCGGCAGCGCTCGTTGCCGATCCCAGCCTCGCCGCCGAACTTCTCGACTGGCGCGCCCAATATTCGTCGCTCGAGATGATCATCCATACTGCTTTTGCCTGGCATGCCCGGCAAAGAATGCGAGCCTTGAACCTCAATTCAGCGCCATAGCTGCGGCCTGGAATAAAGCGGCATCCTTCTGTCGCTGGCCGGGTGACGACTGCACAGTGGCGTTCCGGGAGCTCAAGAGATGACCCTGGTCGAAGATTACGAAATCACTGAATTCGCTCCTACGCAGTTGCCATTGCGGTCGGCGTCGACATACCCGATCCATGTCAAGGGCAAATTTTTCTTCGCCCGCGACGAAAAGCATTTCGTCAAGGGCGTCACCTACGGTCCATTTCCGATCGGCAGTCACGGCGCTCAGTTTCCCGAGCGTAAAATCGTCCAAAAAGATTTCGAACTGATGATCGCGGCTGGTATCAACACTGTCCGCGTCTTTACAGTACCACCAATATGGCTTTTGGATGCCGCGCACGAGGCGGGATTGAGGATTCTGGCCGGCTTGCCATGGCCGCAGCACGTGACCTTTCTCGACAGCGTTGCAATTCAGGCTCAAATCAAACAAGCCGTCTGCGACGGCGTGCGCGGTTGTTGCCGTCACCCGGCAATATTTGCGTATCTTGTCGGCAACGAGATCCCGCCGGACGTTATCCGCTGGCATGGCCCCGAGCGGGTCCGCCGCTTTCTGCGCGAACTTGTGGCCTTGGTCAGGACGGAACACCCCGAGGCTCTGGTCAGCTATGCCAACTTTCCGTCAACCGAATATCTGACGGTCGATTTTACCGATTTTGTCTGTTTCAACGTCTATCTGCATGAGGAGGCGGCGTTTCGGCGCTACGTCGCCCGATTGCACAATCTCACAATTGATCGACCACTTCTGCTGACTGAATTCGGCGTCGATTCGATGCGCGAAGGCAAAGAAGGTCAGCGCCGGGTGCTCGCATGGCAGGTGAGAACCGCGTTCGAGACCGGGGTTGCCGGTACTTGCGTTTTTGCCTGGACCGACGAATGGTTTACCGGCGGTCATCTGATCGAGGATTGGGCGTTTGGTCTCGTCGACAGCAACCGCCACCCCAAACCGTCGCTCACCGAAGTCGCCGATTGCTATCGCGGCGCATTGCCGCCGCCGTTGCCGCGCTACCCGCGGGTCTCGGTCGTGGTATGCGCTTACAACGCCGAGCGCACGATGGATGCCTGCCTTGCTTCGCTCGCCGTGCTGAACTACCCCGATTACGAGGTCATTGTCGTCAATGACGGCTCGCGCGATCGCACGCTCGAAATCGCCGAACGCTATCCCGACTGCCGCATCATCAGCCAGCCGAACAAGGGGCTGAGTGTCGCTCGGAATGTTGGCGCCGAGGCCGCCACCGGCGAGATCGTCGCTTATACCGATAGCGACTGCGTCGCCGACCCGGACTGGCTGAGCTATCTCGTCGCCAAAATGGAGGCGAGCGGGGTCGCCGCGTGTGGCGGTCCGAACTTCCCGCCACCCGAAGACAGCCTGGTGCCGGCTGCAGTGGCAGTAGCGCCGGGGGGCCCGACCCATGTCTTGCTGAATGACGAGATCGCCGAGCACATTGCCGGCTGCAACATGGCGTTCCGCCGCGATGCATTGCTGGCCCTCGGCGGTTTTGACTCGGTCTATCGTGCGGCCGGCGACGATGTCGATATCTGCTGGCGCTTTCAGGATGCGGGCTATGTCATCGGCTTCAGCCCGGCAGCAATTGTCTGGCACTTCCGCCGCAACACGGTCAAGGCTTACTGCAACCAGCAGCGCGGCTATGGAAAAGCCGAAGCGCTGGTCTATTCGAAGCATCCGTTTCGCTTCAATCTGTTTGGGCAAGCAAAATGGCTCGGACGCATCTATGGTGATTTATCGACCTCGCTGCTGTTGTCGCCCCGCCCCGTAATCTATTCTGGGGTGTTTGGCCGGGGGCTGTTCCAAACCTTGTATGAGCCCCCATCTTCGCTGACCGCGTTCTTGCCATTGACCTTTGAATGGAGTGCGGCCGCGATCGTGATGGCCTTGGGGGGTTTCGTTGGCGGAGGGTGGTGCCTGCTGCTCGTTGCACCGCTGCTCGTCACCTGGGCGATGTGCATCAATGGGGCGTTAAAGGCTCCAATCGACCAGCGGTTTAGTGGGCCAAAGGCGCGGGCCCTGGTAGCGTTGTTGATTTATCTCGGCCCACTGTTGCGCGGCTGGGAGCGCCTCAAATGGCGCATCCGCGAGACGCGGGCAGAGCCGCACGCCGCACCCGCCGAGACCGAGCAGCGCGCCCGGATCTCCTGGCGCGAGCGCGCCTTTCATCTCGCTTTTTGGAGCGAGACCGGCACTGAGAAAGAGGTGCTGATCGGCGGGTTGATGCAGTTCCTGGTGCCGCAAAAGTATTTTGTCGTGCCTGACACCGGGTGGAGCGGCTGGGATCTCAACATCGCTCGCGGACTATGCAGTCGCGCGCTGGTGCTGGTCTGTGCCGAAAATCATGGCGGCGCCAAACGGCTGCTACGCGTGCGATGCACGATGCGATTGTCGCCATCCGCGCTGTTCCTGCTGCGCGGCTACGCGCTGTTAACGGCGCTCACTCTGCTGCTGGGCTGGCCGGTGGCGGCTGGGGTGCTCGCCATGGGCGGCCTCGTCAACGTGACGGTGATGGGGGCAAAGCTCGCCGGCTTCGCGCGACTGATGCACCGCATCATCGAAGCCGTTGCCAAGCCCGCAGAGCTGATCCCGGTCACGCCAAAGACCGAGCGCCCCGCTCCGGTTGCAGCAGTCCGGACTGCATAACCTTTTAGGCGAAAGCGGCTGTTGCGCCGTCCCGATCATGCTGAAAAAAATCCTGCCTTATCTCGCGCCTCATCGTTGGCGCCTCGCCTGGGCCTTGGCGCAGGTGTTTCTGATCACCGGGTTCGAGTTGTTAAAGCCGTGGCCATTGCAAGTGGTCATCGACAATGTTTTAGGGGGAAAGCCTATAGCATTGACGGCGCTACAAGGCACGCCGCCGAAGCTGCTGCTGATCTTCGCCTGTATTGGGCTTGTCGTCGTGCATCTGGGCAGTGGCGCTTTGACCCTGCTGCACAATTACACGGCGATCAGGGTTGGACAGAACATGGTCAATGATCTGCGGGGGGCGCTCTATGCCCACCTGCAGCGATTGTCATTGGCCTTCCATGATCGTCAGCGGGTTGGTGATCTGCTCTATCGCATCACTGCCGACAGCTTTGCCGTGCAGACGATGATCATGAACGGCCTGCTGCCGATACTGTCGGCAGTTGTTCTGCTTGCCGGCATGCTGATTATTTTGTTTCCGCTCGATGCGACTTTGACATTGCTGGCATTGACCGTCGTCCCAGTCCTGTTTGCCCTGATTTCGGGCTTCAACCGCAAAATCATCGAGGTCGCCGGTGACGTCCGGACCACCGAGAGCCGGGTCTATTCGCTGGTGCATTGGGCAATGTCGTCGATCAAAGTGGTGCAGGCTTTTGCCCGCGAAGACGACGAACATCGCCGGTTTATGGGAGCAAGCCGCGAAAGCTTGCGGGCGACCCTGCGCCTTTATAGCTGGCAGACCTTTTATTCGGGTGCCGTTAACGGTGTCATTGCCGGCGGAACCGCACTCGTCGTCTATGCCGGCGCGCAGGCCGTCATTTCGGGCGCGCTGACGGTTGGCCAGCTGATCGTGTTCATCTCCTATCTCGCTCAGCTCTATGCGCCGATCAATCAAATCACCCAAAGCTGGGGGCTGATCGCGGGCGCTCGGGTCGGCACCCGCCGGGTGTTCGAAGTACTCGACGCCGAGCCCGATCTCATTGACGGCTCGCTAAGCTTTCCGCCGCAGGGAGCTCGCGGTGACGTCAGGCTGAGCGGTGTCGGCTTCTGCTATCGGCTGGGCACGCCCGTGCTGCGCGGCATCGATCTGAGGATGCCGGCCGGCGCAAAAGTGGCGATCGTGGGCCCAACCGGCGCCGGGAAATCGACCCTGGCGAGCTTGTTGCCCCGCTTTTATGACGCGAGTGAAGGCAGTGTCGAGATCGACGGTGTCGATGTGCGCGAATATTCGCTGAAATCGTTGCGTAGCCAAATCGCGCTGGTGCTGCAGCCGCCGCTGATCTTTCCGCTGTCCGCCCGAGATAACATCGCTTACGGCCGGCCGGGAGCCGATGACGCGGCGATCGAACGGGCGGCGCGGCTTGCGCATATCCACGAACGAATCGCTTTGCTGCCCGACGGCTATGATACCATTATCGGCGAAGCCGGTGTATCGCTGTCGGAAGGCGAAAAGCAGCGGATCACGATTGCGCGTGCATTGTTGCGCGACGCTTCAATCCTGATCCTTGACGAACCGACTTCGGCGCTGGACGTCGCCACCGAGGCGCTGGTGATGGCCGGCATCGAGCGACTGATGACTGGGCGCACGACCTTTATCATCGCCCATCGCCTCTCAACCGTAGAGCGCTGCGACCAGATTGTCGTGTTGCAAGGCGGTGCTGTTGTCGAACAGGGGAGTCTGTCGGAGTTGTTGCGGCACAACGGTGTCTTTGCCGGTTATTATCGCAGCCGATTCTACTCCGAGAATGAGCCGATCGCCGAGCCCGCTATCGCAAGTTGAATCATAATAATTCGTGTTTCGATGTTAAGGCGAAACCATCTTTGGGGTCGGATAACCGATCCATTCTTCCCAGATTCGGCTCAATACGCTCTAAAACATCCCCCTTTTGGGGAATAATCTCTGAACCAACGCGATTAAGTCCGTGGTGTAATTTGCCTGCCCACCAAGATTCGTTTGTTGAACCTCTGCTCAGCACTGGAAAAAGGCGGCGTATTGGCGATTTGATATTGTCACATCCTGGTTAGGCCGTTAGCTTGCCGCCCTTGCGAGTTACTGGCGGTGCCTCACGGGTAACCTGGCGCAATGCCGGGGTATGTCCAATTGGACAGCGATTCGGTGAGGGGGATAGGCCGCCAGCACTCGCTTCGAGGGGAGCCGCACCTGGTCCGATTGCCCATCGAACGACCACGGTTCGGCATCAGTGGGGGAAGAAATGGCCGCCGAAATCTCAAACAGGGGAAGCATGTTCTTCCCCGAAATCCGAATTTGTTTTCGATCAGGTCCTGTCGTTGTGGCGCCCTGGGTCCAGGCTGCGCTGCTTTCCACAATGCTCGTGGGAACCGCCGCTTTTGTCTATTTCGAGACAAGTCGCTACGAGCACCTCGTTTTTAAAAGAGAAGCCGCAGCTGCACGCGCCGAAGCCGCCAAAGGCGAACTCGAAAAAGACGTAGCCGCGCTTCACCAGCAGCTCTCTGTTTTAATCAGCGATCGGGATCAGACAAAGAGCGAGGCTGCGACTCTGGCCGACGAAGCAAGCAACTTGCACGCTCGGCTATCCGTCGTAGAGACGACGGCACAGCAATCACAATCGCAAACCCAGCAGGAGCTGCAACAGGAACGGTCGCGCAGCGCCGCCTTGAAGGCTCAACTCAGTAAAGTCCAAAGCGATCATGCCGCAGAAGAGGAAAAACTGCTCGAAATCGAGAGCAATCGTACTGCCGAGGAAGCGCGGCTCACACAATACAAGGAAAATCTTGAACAGACGGCGACAGAGCTCGCGCAATTTGGCGCCTTGCGCAATAAGATCACGACAAGGCGAGCGCAACTTCGCCAAAAGTTGGAAGATATCTGGCGACGCTTGTCAGAAATCCAGCTCCCGCTGCCGGGAGCCGAGGATGGCTCGGGTCCCGCGAAATTGTCGACTGAAATTTCAGCTGCAAAGCCGCTCGATGCGGCGCGACCGGCCGCCAATGTCGCGCCAACGGATGTCACGGCGGTTGAACGCGTACTCCTCTCGGCCGGCGTCGACGTCGCCCGGATCATGGCGCAGCTTGGGACCGGCCATGCCGAAGGCGGCCCTTTTATTCCGCCGCCCAAAGCCGACAGCGCAGGCGGGCAAGGAGCGAGCCCTGAAAAACTCGCAGCAATCGAGGCGCTGGCGAAGACTCTGCCGATTTCCGCACCGCTCGCCAGCTACGAAATCGGCAGCCCGTTTGGGCCACGTATCGACCCGTTCAATCACCGGCTCTCGTTTCACACCGGCATCGACATGGATGCGCCCTATTCGTCGCCGGTCTACGCGACAGCACCTGGAAGGGTGATCTATGCCGGGTGGCTCGGCGATTATGGTCGGGTGGTCGAGATCGATCACGGTTTTGGCATCGTGACCCTTTATGCCCACCTCCGCCGATCCGTTGTTGCGCCCGGTCAAGCCGTTCCGGCACACACCGAGATTGGCCTCATTGGGACCACGGGCCGCAGCACCGGTCCGCATGTCCACTACGAAGTGCGGGTCGATGGTCAGCCGCAAGATCCACAAAAGTTCCTCGGGCTTGCCCGCCTGCTGCCGGCCGTCGCAACGAGCCAGATTACTCCAGGGGTAGGTGGACCAGCAGAAAATAACCATTGATCATAAACAGCGTCGCAGCCACAGCGAGCACCCCGCTCAGCCGGACCAGCGGACGTGAGGCGGCGACGATGCTGACCGAGCCCAGCACGATCGCTATCTGGAACAGCGCCGCGGAGTAATCAAAATTCGGGTCGCGCTCGGCGGCCCGATTGCGTTTGGCTTCCCACTCCTTGGCCCTCGCGAGCAGTTCTGTTTTGCCGGACCCGCTTTGCGGGTCGGTCTCATAGCGCTCGGCAATCGTCCGCCAGTGATTTATATTGTTTCTGATCTTAGTCTTGTCCGTCTCCGGTGCCGCCGGATTCATCGCGAGCTGCGCTTCAAGTTGATCCGCTGCCAGCCGATAGGCCGTCTGACGGGCGTATTTCGCCTGATAAAAGCCGTATGTGTCGGAGGCCTGAATATTGGCGTTCAGCATTATTTTGGTTGCATTGGCGCCGCCGAGTGTGGTGATCGCCAGCAACATCGCGACGATGCCAAGATAAATCCCGGTAAGTTTGCGAAAATTAGCCTCCGCCGCGAAGCGTCGTAGCTCCTCCTCTTCTTCCCCGCGGATCTTCTCGGCGATCTCGTGTGCCTCGTGCGCCTCCAACAGCACCTCCCCTGTCCAAACAGCCGAGTGACATTGGCGGATTGTGAACCGAGGTCAAGCCTGGGCGACGCGGCAAAAATCTTTCTAGGTCTTGGTGATCTCGGCGGCCAAGACGCGGATGCCTGGAACAAGTCCGGGCGAACCGTACTTGCAGTTGCATTGTGGCTCTCGCCGCTCGATCCTGTGTTGCCGCAATCGTTCAACCGGACAGCCGTGGGACAAGTCCGGGCAAGGGGTACTGGAGATTGTATAATGGGCCAACCCGCAGGAGAGGAGCAGAACCGCCGTGAAGATCAGCAAGGTCGAAGCCTTTCAAATTCGCTGGTTGCTCGATGAGCGGCCGTCGCAGGGCAGCGCCTGGGTTCGGGTCGATTGTGAGGACGGACTTAGCGGGTTTGGCGAGGTGTCACCAATGCAGGGCGGGCTCGCCTCGCTCGGCATCATCGCCCGCAACCTCGCGCCTATGCTGATCGGGCAAGATCCGCTCGATCATGCTGTCTTACAGGACAGGATGCTGCACCAATTCGCCAAGCTCGGGCCCGAGGGTGCGCTGACCGGCGCGCTGGCTGCAATCGACATCGCCCTCTGGGATCTCAAGGGCAAGATCCTCGGCCAGCCGATTTACAAGCTGTTGGGCGGAGCGTGGCGCACAGCCTTGCCGTTTTATGCCTCGATCGGCGGCAATGGCGAGCGCAGCCTCGACGAGGTGCTGCGGGTCGTCGAGGCGCGGCTCAAAGATCAGCCGGCGGCGGTCAAGATCCGCTTTGACAACGACCGCACCAAAGCCGATGCCGATATTGCGGGCGACATCGCCAAAGCACGCGCGGTTCGGCGCCTCGTCGGCGATGGCTTCCCACTCGCTTTCGATGCCAACAACGGCTATTCGATCGGTGGTGCCATCCGTGTCGGTCGGGCGCTCGAAGAACTCGGTTATTGGTGGTTCGAAGAACCGGTCCAGCATTATCACATCAAGGCGATGGGAGAGGTCGCGCGCCGCCTCGACATCACCGTCTCGGCCGGGGAGCAAACATATACATTGGCGGGCCTCGCCGATCTGATCGAGGCCGGGGTACGCATGGTGCAGCCCGACATTGTCAAAATGGGCGGCGTGACCGGGCTGATGCGCTGCGCTGCCGTGGCGCAGGCGCACGGCGTCGAACTGGTGCCGCACCAGACCCAGCCCATAATCGGCCACACCGCCAATCTTCATCTGGCCGCGAGCCTGTTGCACATGACAAAGCCATGCGAATGGAACGACCCGTCGTCGCGCCAGCACGCTGTGGTCGACAATCCGCCGAAGCCGGTCGACGGGCTATTTCATCTGTCGAGCGAGCCCGGGCTCGGCCTGCGGATCAATCAGGCCGAATTGGCGCGGCGCCGTATCCCGATTGAGTGACCTGCCCAGCATGTAACAGCGGCTGTGCCTCCCTCAGCTTTTGTCGATATTCCAGAACACCAGCAAAGGACCGTGCAATACGCCGGTTACGTTAGAGCGCCAAGCAAAAGGTTGAGTGTATTGGCCGACCGGGATGTCGGGCAACGCTTCCCACAGATGCCGATGCAACGCTTCAAGCGCCGCCTTGTCGGCGTCTTCGCCTTCATCGGCAGCGCGAATATAGGCCAGCCGCAATTGCTCGGTCTTGGCGTCGCACGGCCAGCCGAACCAGTTCTTGCCGTCGCAGCTCGAATTGATTGTGAAATTGGCCGGCGGCGAGAACATCGTGGTGCCGCCGACGGTGGTGTGAAACAGGTTCCAGCCGCCTTGCCCGGGCGGATCTTTTTTGGCCCGGCGCGCCAGCATCGTACCCCAGTCGCTGACCGCGATATCGACATTGACGCCGATCTTGCGCAGATTATCGGCAGTGACGTCGCCCAGCGCCGAGATGCTGGGGATCTCAGTGGTCGTCAGCATGACGATTTTTTCGCCCTTATAGCCTGCCTCGGCGAGCAATGCCTTGGCGCGCGCCAGATCCTGATGGCGATAGTTTTCCGAACCGGCTTCGGTCTCGTTACTGCTGCCGCAGACGAAAAATGACCAGCACCGCCGCCACCAGTGTTTGTCGCCAAAAGCGGCGCTCGCGTATTCGCGCTGATCGACCATAAGCGCCAAGGCCTGCCGCGCTTTCGGATTGTTGAACGGTGGATAAAGGCTGTTTGGCCGGATGATGCCGTAGGAATCAATCGGACTCACCGGCTCAATGACAATGCCCGGCGCGTGTTCGAGGATCGGGATTTGATCTTGCGGCAATTGGTCGATCATATCGATCTCGCCGCGCTGCAAGGCTCCCGTTTTGGTGAACGGATCGGGCAGCACAATCCATTCGACGCGATCAAGCTTTACCACCTTGCCGCCGGCAAGACCGTCGGCTGGCTCGGCCCGCGGCACGTAGTCAGGATTCTTCTCGTAGACGACCTTGGCTCCCGGGTTCCATTCCCCGCGCACAAAGCGGAACGGTCCGGAACCGATTGTCGTGGTCACTGCTTTGAACGGATCGGTCGCGGCGTCTTGGGCGCGCATGATGTCGGCGTCGAGCGATCCGAGCGCGAATTCGACAAAGGCAAATGGCTCCTTCAGTCGAAGGATAAAGCTCTTGTCATCAGTCGCCTCGATTTTGTCGACAAACTTCGCCAAGATCTGACCGATTGTATTGCGGACCATCCACCGTTTGATCGAAGCGACCGCGTCCTTGCTCGTGACCGGCTGCCCATCGTGAAATTTGAGGCCCGGCCGCAGCGTGTAGGTGTGCACCAATCGGTCCGGCGAAATCTGGAAGCTATCGACCATTTGCGGATGCGGGCGAATCTTCGAATCCCACGAGAATAGCGTGTCGTAGATCATCGCCCCATGCATCAGCGTGATCGTCGCGGTGTTGGTGTGCGGATCGAGCACTTTGAGGTCGGCATGCGGGGTCACCCATAAGGTCTTATCGGCTGATGCTGTTTCGCGCCCCGCCGCAATCAGCGCCAGCATTCCCAAAATCACGAGCCCTAAAGCGCGCATTCCCATCGCTGCCCCTCACCCCTGTTGGATCGTCCCCCTATCGCCGAGGCGTGTCGGCTATTGCCTGACCCGGCTAAGACCCGGCCTTATAGCGCAAGGCCGCCCCTTTTTGTGAGGAAGACCCGTGCACCGCGTCCTGACCGCCCGCTTCATGCATGAAACCAACACCTTTAGTCGGGTGAGAACCGACATGGCATTGATACGACGCCGCGACTTTCATCTCGAAAACGAGATCCCGGCGGCGTTTCGTGGCACCCGCTCAGCGCTTGGCGCGACCTTCGAGGCGGCCGACAAATATGGTTGGAGCCTCGTGCATCCGGTCTCTGCCAATCCCAACCCGTCGGGCATCGTCCTCGACGATGCTTTTGAAGAAATTTGCGGCATGATCATCGGTGCGGCGGAGATCAAAGGCCCGATCGATGGCGCGTTGTTGCATCTGCATGGCGCGATGGTTACCGACAGCTACGAGGATGCCGAGGGCGAGTTGCTGGCGCGGCTGCGCCAAACGCTCGGACCGCAGATCCCGATCGTCGCGACCCTCGACCTGCATGCCAACGTCACCCGCAAAATGGCGGACAGTGCCAATGCGCTGATCGCATTCCGCACCTATCCGCATGTCGATATGTACGAACGCGCTTGGCAAGGGGCGGAATTGCTCAATCGCGCGATGCGGGGCGAGATCCGGCCGTTCACTGTGATCGCGCGGCGGCCGATGTTGCACGGGTTCGATTGGGGCCGGCATCAGAGCTCGCCGATGAGCGAATTGCTGTCTCGGGCGGACGCGATCGAGCAGCGCGGCGAGGCGCTGGCGATCAGCATCTGCGCCGGGTTTGCTCTCGCCAACATTCACGATGTCGGCCCCTCGGTAACCGTGACGATCGATCAAATGCGCAGCGACCGCGCAAGCGGTCAATCGATTGCGGAAGACTTCATGGATCATGCATGGGCCACGCGCGATTTTACCAGCGTCCACACCCTTAGCGTCGCCGAGGCGGTTGCCCGCGCACGCCAAGGCAAACCCGGCGACAAACCGCTCGTCGTCGCTGATTACACCGACAATCCGGGCGGCGGCGGATATGGCGACGCGACGGCATTTCTGAAAGGATTGGTCGAGGCCGATATCGAGCGCGTGGCGTTTCACGCGATCTGCGATGCAGAAGCCGTGCAGGCCGGCATGCGCGCCGGGGTCGGGACCCGGGCCATATTGACGCTCGGGGGAAAGATCGATCCGCGGGTGGGCGGCGGGCCGCTGACGTTGGAGGGCGAAATCGTCTGTCTGACCAACGGCAGGTTTATCGCCTATGGGCCGATGGGCGGTGGCGTCGAGCGCAATTACGGGCCATCAATGGTCTTCCGCGTCGGCGGCATCGATATCGTGGTGATCACCAACAACGGCCAGGCGAACGATCTCGGCCAGTTCACCTCGCTCGGCATCGATCCGACGCGCTACACCACAGTTGCCGTCAAATCGATGCAGCATTTTCGCGCCGCGTTCGAGTCGATTGCGCGCGACGTGATCCTCGTCGACACCGGCGGTCTGTGCCAAGTGCGCTATACTCCTAAGCTTTTCACCAAGGTGCGGCGTCCGATCTGGCCGCTCGACCCGATCGCCGACCCGAGCATCAGGTGAAAATGCTCTTGCTCGCCGGGAACCCGACGCACGCGGGCGCAGTTTCCGCTTTAAGCATTCGCGCGCCGAGCGGGGATGGATGGACCGGCCCTGGCGCGGACCGGGGGAGACGATAATGGACCAGCGCTTACGAGATATCAGAGCCGACAAACGCCGCCCCTCGGGGGAACGAACGGTTGCGGCGGACAGTCAGCAAGCCCCCCGTATCGCACCGTCCCGGCGGTGGCAGGACATCCTGCTGGCGGTGTTCGAGGGGATCTCGAAGGACCGCATTTTCCTTGTCGCCGCCGGGGTTACATTTTACGCGATCCTGGCGCTGTTCCCGGGTATGGCGCGCTCGTCTCGATCTACGGCTTGTTTGCCAATCCCGCGACGATCGCGGGTCATCTCAATACCTTGTCAGGAGTGGCGCCAGGCGGCGCTACTGAGGTTCTGAATGGAGAGCTGACGCGCCTCGCCACCCAAAACGGGACCACTCTTAGCGTAGGTTTTGCTGTCAGTCTTGTGGTCGGCTTGTGGTTTTCCAACTCGGGAATGACCGGTCTCTTTGATGCCCTCAATGCCGTCTATGAAAAGAAAGAAGAACGCAGTCTATTACAATATTACGCGACGACGCTTGCCTTTACCGCCGGTGCAATCGTGCTGGTGCTGATCTCGATTGCGATTATTGTTGCGATCCCGGTGATCCTCAATTTTATCCCGAATGCGAGCATAACCGCGATTTTGCTTGAGATTGTACGCTGGCCGTTGGTGTTTGTGTTGGTCGCCGGCGCAATTGCGGTCTGTTATCGCTATGCCCCGTGTCGGGGCTTACCGCCACCGCAATGGCGCTGGACCCTGTGGAGCGCCGCCGCCGCAGGCCTGGCTTGGCTTGCCGTTTCGGCCTTGTTCTCGTGGTATGTTGCCAATTTCGGCAGCTATAACAAGACTTATGGGTCGCTCGGCGCGATCTTTGGCTTTATGACCTGGATGTGGATCTCGATGGTCGTCGTGCTGATCGGCGCCAAGCTCGATTCCGAATTGGAGCATCGTTTTCCAGGTTAGCGGCTCGCACCCTGTTTGACACTAAAGAGGTTGCGTCGAGAGAGCCGATCAGCTTTACGTCAAAGCCGGGGGCGGAGCGCCGATGCGCGCCGCTCCCGGCCCGACCGTAAACCGAGCTGCTGCTTTATTAACCGCCTTCGAGTTTCGGAATGAAAAAGACCTCGCTGCCCGGGCGAAGCGGCTGGAGATAGCCGATCTCGTGGATCTCGCCGTCGATCGCGACAGTGGTTTCCTCTTCGAGGTGATGGCTGAGCCCGGGATAGAGCGTGTCGAGCGCCTTGATCACGCCGCGCAGGTTGCGTGCTTCAACGGTGAATTCGCGCGTGCCGCCGGTATAGCGGCGGCTGAACCCGCTCGATAAGACAACCCGGGCCGACATCGTCGTCAACCTCTCTATCGTGGAAACGCGAACGCGAGCCTCATCTCTTGTCATGGCCGGGCTCGTCCCGGCCATCCGCGCCTTGGATGCCCGGAGCACGTCCGGGCATGACGAGTGGACCGATACCTTCGGGATGGCCTTCTAATCGTCGGCGCCCGGGGTGTCGAGGGCGGCACGGATCTTGGGCGGCGACATCGGCAATTCGGTCAACCGTCGGCCGGTCGCATTGGCGATCGCGTTGGCGATCGCCGCCATCGGTGGCACGATATTGACCTCGCCGACACCCTTCGCCCCATAGGGATGCGCGGGGTTCGGCACCTCGACGAGGACCGCGTCGATCATCGGCACATCGGAGGCCACCGGCACCCGGTAATCGAGGAACCCGGCATTATCGAGCCGACCCTGTTTGTCGTAGATGTATTCCTCGTTCAAGGCCCAGCCGATACCCTGCGTGACCCCGCCCTGGATCTGGCCCTCGACATAGGAGGGGTGGATCGCCTTGCCGACATCCTGAGCGGCGACGTAGCGCAGGATTTTGACCTTGCCGGTCTCGGGATCGACCTCGACATCGCAGAACTGGGTCGAGAAGCCGGGCGCCACACCGCCGGCATTGACCGCGGCGGCAGCGGTGATCGGGCCGCCGGTCAGCGCTTTTTTGGCCGCCAATTCCTTCAATGACAACGGTGCGAAATCACCGACATTGGTGCTGGCGGGCTTGGCTTGGCCGTCCTCCCAGACCACACCATCGGCATCGACGTCCCAGATCACCGCGGCGCGCTGACGCAATTCGTCGACAATCTTTTTGCTGGCCTCGACGACCGCCATGCCGGTCGCAAACGTCACGCGCGAGCCGCCGGTCGGGTTGGTAAAGCCGACCGAGGCGGTATCGGCCACGATCGCGCGCACCTGCTTGTAGTCGACACCCAGGGTCTCGGCCGCCATCAGCGCCATCGAGGCGCGCGAGCCGCCGATATCGACGCTGCCGCTGGCGACGGTAACGGTGCCGTCCTCGTTGACCTGGATCGTGGCGCTCGACTCGCCGCCGCCGTTGAACCAATAACCCGATGCAACCCCGCGCCCCTGGTTTTTCCCCAATGGCGCCTTGTAAGCGGGATGATTGATCAGCGCTTCCACGGTTTCGACATAACCGCCATGGGCGAGCTTGGGCCCGTAGATCATCGTCGTTCCCGGACGCGCGGCGTTTTTGAGCCGCAATTGCAGCGGATCCATGCCGAGCTTTTTGGCCAGCATGTCGAGCGCACTCTCGACCGCAAACGCCGAAATCGGCGAGCCCGGCGCGCGATAGGCCGCCGCTTTGGGCCGGTTGCAGACGACGTCGTAACCGATCGAGCGCGCATTCGGAATGTTGTACGGGGCAAACGCGCACAGACACGCATTCATGACCGGCGAGCCGGGAAAGGCGCCGGCCTGAAATTTGAAGACGCCGTCGGCGGCGGTAATCGTGCCATCCTTCTTGGCGCCGATCTTGACCCACATCGAGGCGCCGGAAGTCGGGCCTGAGGCCTTGAATACCTCGTCGCGACTCATCACGATCTTGACCGGCCGCCCCGATTTTTTCGACAGCAGCGCCGCCACCGGTTCGAGATATACCGGGATCTTGCCGCCAAAGCCGCCGCCGATCTCGGACGGGATCACGCGCAAATCGCCGATATTCATGCCGGTGAGCCTGGCGATCATCGCGCGCACCCCGAAATGGCCCTGCGTCGCGGTCCAGATCTCGCTCTGGCCGTCGGCATCGACGCGCGCGGCACAGGCATGCGGCTCGATATAGGCCTGATGCACGGCCGCGGTCTTGAACTCCTTCTCGACAACGACATCCGCCTCGTCAAAGCCCTTGGCGAGATCGCCGATCGCGAATTCGAGCCGCTTCGAGACGTTGGACGGCTTGGTCGGCGCCGGTTCGATCCCGCGGGTGATCATATCCTCGAACAGCAGCGGCGCATCCGGCGCCATCGCCTCGTCGACATCGATGACGTGCGGCAGCACCTCGTAATCGATGTCGAGCAGGGCCGCAGCCTCCTCGGCGGTCGCCTTGTCGATCGCCGCGATCGCGGCGACGGCGTGGCCCTCATAAAGCGCCTTCTCGCGCGCCATGATGTTGCGCGTGAGGTGCCAGAAATTCTGCGCGACCCGCTCGGGACCGACATATTCGAATTTGTGGTCGGGAAAATCCGCGCCGGTAATAATCGCCTTGACCCCGGGGACCTTCAGCGCTTTCGAGGCGTCGATCGAGCGGATGCGCGCATGCGCATAGGGTGAGCGGATAATCTTGCCATAGAGCGCGCCTGCCATTGCGAGATCGGCGCCATACATCGCCCGGCCCGTCACCTTTGGCACGCCATCCGGACGGATCGGCCGCGTTCCAACCCATTTGTAGCGCGACGGTGCGATATCGTTCACGGCTTCTCTCCTGATCGCCAACATCGTGTCATGTGATAACCGTTGCGCGATGCGCCGGCAAATGCAAGACCGGGATAACGTGCTTTGACCCTAACGCGTCGTCCGAGACCCTAACGCGTCGTCCGACAGTCGGTGGTGACGCAATTTGAATTTCTGCAAGGGGTGATGAGCGGACATTCGCATCCACCGGGTCGCTGCGCGAGGCTCGGTGATTGTCCGCCAGCGCCGACACGGCGGTGCGAAAATTTTGAGGCGGTAATGGTCGCCTAATTCAGTTCACTGCGAGCAAAGTGTTCTTATATATCTTCCCATCTTTCATGATGAACATGAAATTCTTGTCCGGTCTAGTTACAAGCCCGATGTCGTTGATGGGATTACCATCGACTACCAGCAGATCGGCAAGCGCATCCTCTTCGATGATCCCCAACTTTCCTTGATAGGGGTTGCGCGGACCGGACATCGCCAAAAGCTCGCCGTTGACGGAAGTCGCCATCCTCAAAATGTCGATATTATCGTACCAGCGGGTCAAATTAGTCAGCATCAAGCCTTGGCGCTCAGTTATCTTGCTGGAAAACAATAGATCACTTCCGAACGCAGTCTTGATCTTGTGTTTTTTCGCGAGTGTATAGACAGTGTTGGTTCCGGCGATTACCTGGAGTAGGTTCGCCCGGCTTTGCCCGACCAAGGGAGGCGCGTCGTCCTCGCTGACAAACGGTTGCGTACTGAGCCATATGTCCTTTTGCGCCATGAGCATGGCGGTCTTCTCATCCATCAGATGCCCGTGCTCGATGCATTGGGTCCCCGCATTGATGGCCCGCTGAATTTGCGCAGGCGGGTAGGCGTGCACTGCCACATAGGTGTTCCGGTCGGCGGCGGCCTCGACGCCCGCTCGGAACTCGGGCTCGCTGAAGGTAAACATGTCCAGCGTCGTGCGCCACGACGCAACACCTCCTCCGCCCACGAGTTTGATTTGGGAGGCACCTAGGACCAGCTGTTCGCGCACGCGCAACCTGACCTCATCCGCACTGTCGGCGATATAGGCGCTGCCCGTCAGCTCCGTGTAGCTCAGCGGGCCGCCCGGGCTCCTTGGAAGATCTGCGAGTGGACGCATGTCCCCATGTCCGCCGGTCGTCGTGATCATGGCGCCCGACGGAAAGATGCGAGGCCCCGTCACGAGCCCCTCGTCGATCGCCTGCTTCAACGCAAATGACGGGCCGCCGAGGTCCCGGACGGTGGTGAAGCCACGCATCAGTGTTCGTTCAGCCTGGGCGCTTGCGGCAAGAAAGATATAGCCGATGTCTGCCGAGAGCAGAGCGTTGAGCGGGAGCGCCGCGAAGATCGTATGCCAATGCGCGTCGATCAGACCCGGCATCATGACCCGTCCACCGCAATCGATCATCCGCGCGCCTTCCGGTAGCGTCACGTCGCCGGTGGTGATCCGTTTGAAACGATTGCCCTCGACGAGGAGCCGAACCCCTTCGCGCAAGGCTTTGGACTTTCCGTCGAAAAGCAGAAAATTCCCGAACACGATTGGCGGCGTAGGGCCGGGAGGTGCCGCTCGCGCGCCGGCTGGCTGAACAAGCCCGAGTGATGTCAGTGAGGCACCCACCCCGGCGATAAAGCCGCGTCGAGACATTTCCCGGCTAATTCGACGAGCGGCGGACTGAAGTTGCGGCAAACAACAAAGACAGGTCGGACAACTGGAAAGGTCGACTTGATTGGCGGGCTTACGCAAAAACATTGGAAACCTCCCCAGCTTGTTGAGACTAGCCAATTACCTAATGCAAAAATCACTTTCGCTGAGCACCGTCCAGAGGAACAAAGGAGGTAGATGGTAACATTTAATGTCTTCTGGTCGGTGATGATTTCGGCTCTCTCCAGACGAATGCCCAAAGCCAATGTCGACGGTATTGTCGCTACTTCGGCCTACGCGCCCAGCTGATAGGGTGAACTGGCTCAGATGATACCTATCAGAAGTTGCAATTGGGGATACGGCGGGCGCGGTATTGAGGGTCCGTTAAGGGTCGCAAGCCGAAATTCAAACTGAGTCACCACTCGACAGTCTCCGGCAGTGCGCATCAATCCAAGGCGTGTCACAATTATATAGTTGACCCTTTATGGGGCCGTGGTGCGTGTTAGCCAAGGCGCCCTGACCCTAAGGTTTAACCCCTGGCGCGCCACAAGTTAACCCTAAGTGTCCGTCCCGAAAGTTGTTGGATCAGATGAAGCGGTTGTGATTCACATGGGGGCAGCTCTAAAGGGAGGGATTGCCGATGTGGACTGACGAGAACCGGGCGAAGTACAACCGTGATCACCTGAGATATCCGAGCGATGCCGG
>JAFAOB010000389.1 GCA_019238055.1 Alphaproteobacteria bacterium | reverse complement strand
CCTCGCGCATCGGGTGCAGTCAGTCCAGGCCTTGTCGGGCAACCGGCTGCGGCTCGGCGTCGGCAGCGGCTCGACCCCGGCAGATTTCGACCTGTTCGGCGCCGATTACGCGCGGCGCTTTCGCACCTTGATGAGTTCGCTTGACATCATGCGGCGTACTTGGCACGGCGAGCCGGTCAATGGTGGGGTCTTGACCCCATGGCCAGGCAGCGAAGGCGGACCGCCGGTGTTGCTTGGCGCCTGGCGCAATCCGCGCTGGATTACCTACGCCGCAAAGCAATGCCAGGGCTGGATCGCATCCGGACTCTACAGCAGTTGGGAGGATCTCGAACGCGGCATGCGCATCTATCGCGAGGCAGGCGGCACCAATGCCGTGCTCGCCAATGTCGTTGTCGATTTGAGGCATCGCCCGGAACCCGGAAGCCTTGCCGAGCGCGCCAAAGTCTCGCTGGTCGGCACCCCCGAGGATGCCCGCCAGCGGCTGAAGCGTATTGAGCAGATCGGTTTTGACGAGATTCTGGCGATGTCCCCTGGCGGCGCGCTGGATGAGATCGAGCGGGTACGGGATTACCTTTAGCGGCTCACAGAACGAGTTGCGTTTGGGTGGTCAATGCGATCAGCCGACCGTCCTCGCTGGTGACGCGGGTTTGCCAGACCATTGTGCGCCTACCGCAATGAACCGGCGTTGCCTCGCCGGTGATTTGCGTGCCGACGGGCGCCGGAGCCACAAAATTTGTCTTGCTTTCGATTGTCGTCGTGCCCGCGCCGTCCGGCAAATTCGCGATCGTGGCGGCAGCGCCGAGCGTATCGGCAAAGGCCATGATCGCGCCGCCATGCAGCACGGCCGGATCGGTGCAAAGATCGCTGCGCACCCTCATGCGGGCGACGATTCGATCTGGCGAGGCGCTGACGAATTCGATGCCGAGCAGCTCGGCAAAAGGCAGTGGCCGCGTGGTGAGCCGCGCGAGCGTGTCCATCCTTTGCTCCTCAGCCGTGATGATCTGCCGCGATAGCCGATGCTGACAGCCATGGTAATGCCATTATTGCTCGGCTAGGCTCAATGGTCGATGATGAGGCTGGTCTGTGGGCGGGATGAACTGCCATTGGCGGTCTACCCGCCGCTGAGGGCTGTATGGAGGGCGGTACGGGTGCGTAAACTGGTTATGGCTTTGTTGATGACGGTGTCGATTGTGCCGAGTACCGCCTTTGCCCAGCAACAACCAACATCACAGGGCGGCAAGGACGCGGTCTATGACGAACTGAACCTGTTCGATGAAGCATTCGAGCGGATTCGACAGGACTCGGTCGATCCGGTCAGCGACAGCAAGCTTGTCGGCGCGGCCATCACCGGGATGCTGACGGGCCTCGACCCGCATGCCGCCTACATCGATCCGGCAGCGCTGAAGGCAATAAATGGGACATCAGCGAGCGGCGAGGCAGGGATCGGCGCCGCCCTGACCTTGGTCAAGGGTGAGGTCAAGGTGATCTCGCCGCGCGACGGCTCGCCGGCCGCGGAGGCCGGAGTTAAGCCCGGTGATCTGATCCTGGCGATCGGCAAGGAACCGACCTTCGAGCTGACCTTGGCGGAAGTCGAGCAGAAATTGCACGGCCCCGCCGGCAGCATCGTCAAACTTACCCTCGAACGCACGGGCGAGAAGGCGCCGCTCAAGCTCACGCTCAAGCGCGCGGCCGATCATCTGCAAACCGTGTCGACCCACGTCATCGATGGGGATATAGGCTATTTGCGGCTGGCCGGGTTTGACCCCGGCACTCCGGCCGCACTTGCAGCGGCGGCTCAGGATCTGCGCCAGCAGACGGGCGGCAAGCTGGCTGGCGTCGTTCTCGATCTGCGCAACAATCCGGGTGGCGATTTCCAGGACGCGGTCGCCGCCACGAACGATTTTCTTGACAAAGGTGAGGTTGCGGTCGTCAAGGGCCGCAACGCCGACAATATCAAGCATATTGCCGCCACCCCAACCGATCTCGTCAAAGGCTTGCCAATCGTCGTTCTGGTCAATGGCGGAACCGCCGACGAAGCCGAATTGATGGCAGCGGCGTTGCAGGACAACCACCGCGCCTTGTTGGTCGGCACCAAAACTTTTGGCGAGAGTGCGATCGAAACCCTGATCCCGCTCGCCAGCGGTGGCGCCATCCGCCTCACGACTGCCCATTTCGCGAGCCCCGAGGGCAGAGAGATCGATGGCAAGGGCCTCGACCCCGATCTCGTCGTATCGCCGCTCAAGCTCGAAAAGCTGGCCAGGGAGGAAGGGTTGCATGAGGCGGATCTGCCCGGCGCGCTGAAGAACCCGGATCAGCCAACGGCCCCAACGGCCAATCCTACAACGCCCTCCGCTCAAGGGGGCAAGACCGGACCCGGCTCGGTGTCGGGCATGGGCCCGGCCAACGGGTCTTTGGACGCCGCCATAAAGCGGGCACCGTCAGTCGCCAATAAGACGGCACCATCGGTAGCAAACGAGGATATCGGCGGCGCGAATGACGAGCAACTGACCCAGGCGGTCGACATATTGCGTGGGCTTGCCGTGTTCAACCGCCACGCATCTGGTTGAGTTAAGCGATATCGGCGGCGCGCGCTGGGCGGCGGCAAGCCGCGCGTGCCCTGTAGCGCAAAATTCCCGTCGAACCGGGTAGCAATCGGGAAGTTTCGGTTATTACATTCAGCTTGGCGTCATTGCTATTTATATCTCAAGATGTTGCGGCTCCGCGTCTAGCATTTCAGGACACGCGAGTCGGGAAATTGTTTGACGCGAACCGGGAAATGCAATGCCGCAAACGGTAATCCATGGGAACCTTAGGTTGGGAATGTTGCTGTATTGACAATTGATGCGTTTTAAGCTACAAGTAGGGCAGATTTGAGGTCGCGTTGCGAGGCGGGGCCAGGAATGGAGCAGAGCATTGGCGGGTGACGGGCCGAAGGACTATGATGTTGGTTATGGCAAGCCGCCAGTTGCGACCCGCTTCAAAAAGGGCAACAGGGCCAACCCACATGGTCGGCCGCGCGGTTCGAGCAGTCTCGCCGGGATATTGCAGCGTGCCCTCGATGCACCCGTGGTCGCTGCCGATGGCAAGCGCCGCCAAGTGACCATGCGCGAATTGATGGTTCGCAGCCTTGTCGAGCGCTCGGCCGGAGCCGATCTCGCCGCGACCAAATTGTTGTTCGAATTGTTGCGCAAAGCCGATCCGCGCGCCGTCGCCCCTGAGCCGGAGCAGACCGATCCGCTGGCCGAGGACGCGCTGAGGCTGCTGAAGGAGCGACTCGCGCGCCTCGCAAGCGCCCAAATGGCTGAGGCGGCCGCGGCGGCGCCGGCCGATACGGTTGCTGTTTCACTGGATCCCTCCGATCAGAGCGGCGCAACCGATCCGACGGACATGGGATAATATCCCCTGCGGATTGTCGGTCGGAAGTTTCGTCAGGGCGCTCTCTCAACCTCCTCCCCGCGGCGGGGGAACCCCGAGGTGAACCAAGCGCGGGCGATCAGCGCGGTTCGAGCCGCAGCGTGGTCGAAAGGATTTCGGACTTTACCATCGCCTGCGCATAGGGACTCGGCTGATATTTGCTCAGGTATTCGCGGCTGGCGCGGGCGATTGCAGCGGGGTCGCTTACCGGCATCGCCTGCACCGCCAGCCGACGACCAGCAAATTCCAAGGTGGCGGGCCCGCCCGCCGCGAGGTCCCTATACCAACGTCCCCTGGTGCCATACACCGAGCGCACAAAGACCTCGTCGTCGGCCACCACCACCCAGATCACCACCGCGCTGTTGGGGTGCTTTTCAGTCCGGATCGCGATCTCCTGCACATCGCGCAATTCGCGCAGGGCGTCGGCATCGAAATTCGCCATGGTCTAACCTCCCGTAGCCTCGCAGGCCCGCCGCGCTGTGGCGGCCGCCTGGCCATGATTTAGCGCGCAGCTCTGTCGCGATTAGCCCTAAACTCGAATGGACTTGTGAGCAGGCCTTGCTGGCTGTAGGGCAAGAGCACAGTTTCACGAGGGCTGCCGCAAGGCTGGGCTTTTCCCGGTCCGCGCTCAGCCACACCATTCGCGGAAGAACGGCTCGGCCTCCGGCTGCTGACCGCACCAATATGCTGTCGTTTGCGACCGCACCCCTCGACTGCGATATCGAATCGTCGGGCCGGTCACAGCCTGCCTGTGGGTTGCGTCCGATTGCCCTGACACCGATTTCACCGCGAGGCTCGTCGACCTGCATCCGCCGAGCGACGATTACCCGGACGGGTTTGCGATGAACCTCTGTGAGGGGCTGTTGCCGGTGCGCTACCGCGACAGCTGGGAGCAGCCTGCGCCGATGACGCCGGGCCAAGTCTACGCGATCACGATCGAACTGTTCCCGATCGGAAATCTGTTCCTGTGCAGACATCGGCTCCGTCTCGATATTTCAAGCAGCAACTTTCCGCATTTTGACGCGAACCCGAACTCCTGCGAACCCGAAGGCTCGATGGCGCATCCGCGGGTTGCTGAAAACCAGGTTTTTGTCGATCGCGACCGGCCTTCGCATATCGTCTTGCCGGTCATCCCTTGAGCACGAACCTGTTCGCTCCGGTCAACATTGTGGCGGCGGGCAGCCCCCGGTAATTTCGGCCCAAACTAGGCAAGAGGTGAGCTATGTGGGAGTGGGGGCGCATCGTGCTCCTTGCGTGTGTGCTGGTCCTATCAGGTGCAGTTTGCACGGTTGCCGGCGCGGCGGGCTCGGGCAATCCCACCAACGATCGCTTATTGGCC
Organism: Alphaproteobacteria bacterium; assembly: GCA_019238055.1. Taxonomy (GTDB): domain Bacteria; phylum Pseudomonadota; class Alphaproteobacteria; order ATCC43930; family CGMCC-115725; genus AP-15. Next base: position 10,968 of record JAFAOB010000389.1, on the reverse strand, counting down.
ATGCCGGAACCGCAGCAGGCTCAGGTGCTGGCCAAGAGCTTCCGCCATGGTTGCGTTGGGGTCGAAGCCTTTCCGATGGGTGTGACGACAACCGGACGCGCCAAGGGCTATGCCTATTGGAGCGTGCGCTGCAAGAACGGCAAGAGTTATGCAGTGCAGATCGCTCCCAATCCGAAGGGCACAGCCGTCGTCGTCGATTGCAAAACTCTCGAGGGCACCGGCCGCGAATGTTTCAAAAAATTCTGAAGTCCGATTCGCGCCGCTTCACCAATCAATCGACTGGCGGCAAACCGAATACCACAGCCCGAGATTTTTGTCCTTCCACTGCGGATCGGCACAATTCTTACGCACCATCTCGGGCGATTCGGTGGCACTTGCCGGGGCCACCGGCGTCGAATCGGAACAGGCGACAAGAACGATCGCCAGCAAGACCAGAACACCCAATTTCATCGACGTCTCTCTTTGTATCGAAGGCCGGACCGAAACAATAGGTGCGCGCCTACTCGGCTGACGCTGGGGCTGGGCGGCCGCGCCGGGTCGCGCTAAAAGCTGCGCGATGCCGAGCGTTTCGGCGCAGTGCGCGCTAAAGGCATGAGAGAGGGCTGCATATGAAAAACGATGACTGGCCGCGCAATTATCGCAAAGACACACTCCTCACCCATCTCGGCCGTCATCCCGAGGCGCATCACGGCGCCGTCAATCCGCCAGTCTATCATGCCTCGACGATTCTGTCGGCCAATATGGCGGAGTGGGAAGCTAAGCGTGCGCCGGGCCGGCGTTTTGATGTCGTGCGCTACGGCCTTCTCGGCACGCCGACAACCTTTGCGCTCGAAGAAGCAGTGGCGGCGATCGAGGGCGGGTATCGGGCGATGCTGATGTCCTCCGGGCTCGCGGCCGTGACCGCGCCTTTGCAGGCTTGTCTGAAAAACGGCGACCATCTGTTGATGGTCGACTCGGTCTACGGGCCGGCCCGCAATTTCTGCGATAAGGTGCTGACCCGCTGCGGCATCGAAACGACCTATTACGACCCGCTGATCGGCGAGGGCATCGCTCGGCTGATCCGCCCCAATACCCGGGTCGTCTATGTCGAATCGCCGGGCTCGCTGACCTTCGAGGTGCAGGACGTACCGGCGATCGCCGCCGCCGCTCATGCCGCCGGCGCCAAAGTGCTGATGGACAATACTTGGGCCTCGCCGTGGCTGTTTCCATCGTTTGAGCGCGGCGTCGACGTGTCGATCCATGCCGCAACCAAATACATTGTCGGCCATTCCGATGTGATGCTCGGTGCGGTCATCACGACCAAGGAGATGTACGAGCCGGTGCGCACGATGACGGCTGATATCGGCCATTGCGCCGGACCCGACGACGTCTACCTCGCTTTGCGCGGTCTGCGAACCCTCAGCGTGCGGCTCGAACGCCACCAAAAGAACGCGCTCACCGTAGCACGCTGGTTGCAGACCCGCCCCGAAGTCGCGCGCGTGCTCTATCCCGCACTGCCCGAAGACCCCGGCTACGCGCTGTGGCAGCGTGATTTCTTTGGGGCCAGCGGGTTGTTTGGCATGGTATTGAAGCCGGCGTCCAGAAAAGCCGTGTACGCGATGATCGACGCGCTCGATCTGTTTGGTATCGGTGCCAGCTGGGGCGGATTCGAGAGCCTAATCCAGCCGACGAGCCCGGCGCGCATCCGCAGTGCCACGCATTGGGAGCCCGAGGGTCCGACACTGCGTCTGCATATCGGTCTCGAAGACCCGCAGGATCTGATCGAAGATCTCGATCGCGGCTTTCACGCTCTGCGCACCACCCTTGGCTAAGCGGATATCGCGCCGTTCCGCTGCTGCAGCAAATCTGCCGCAACAAAATTCGTTTCACTTGTACACCGCGCGCCGCTGCGCGGGTGCCGACGGCTCCCAGCCATTGCATGATTGAGTTCTGGCAGCCGGTCGACGGTGATTTCGGCCGATTCTGACAGTCAATCGGGTCGAGCGGGCGTTCAGTGCGACATCAGCACCGGTACCGTCATATGATCAAGGAGACTGCGACTGACCCCGCCAAACACGCTCTCGCGCAATAGCGAATGGTGATATGCTCCCGCCACGATCATATCGGCGGCGAGGTCGGCGGCGCGCGACAGCAACGCATCCTGGACCGACAATGCCGGGTGCAAACTCTCTTCGGGCCGCGCGTTGATCCCGTGCCGCGCCAAATGATGGACAATGCGTTCGAGCCATGGCCGGTCCCGATCGAGATCGGCCTGCTGCGCCCCGACATGCATAACCGTGACTCTCTCGGCGCCACCGAGCAACGGCAAAGCATCATGCAGCGCCCGGTTGGCCTCGCGCGTCCCGTCCCAGGCGACCAGCACGCGTTTGCCGACACGCTCGAAGCTGCCGATTTCGGGTACGATCAGAACCGGCCTACCGACCTCGATCATCACATCGTCCGGCCGCAGCCACACCAGGCCTTCGGTTTCGTTCGCCGGATGCTGCCCGAGGATCACCAGATCTGCTGACTTGGCGAGCTGGACCAGCTCCGGGAGATCGTCTCGATTTAGTGAGCGCCATTCGCCATTGAGCTCGCGCAATGGCAGTTCTTGCCGGAAGCGTTGCTCCGCCGCATCGGCATGTTCGGCCTCTGCAAGAACCGGCATCGCCGATATCGGCACCGGCATCGGCTCCCCGCCGATGGCGCCAGCGCCATCGGGCGACACCGGTCCGAGGACGGTCGGCGGCAAGCCTGCGCCGGCTGGCAATGGCGGTGGCGCATGCAGCTCCGGCACGCAATAGACGGCGGTCAGATGCGCCTTGCTCGCCTGCGCCAGATTGAGCGCCAGCTCGAGCCGCCCTTCACCCGCGGGGGTACCATCGAGGCAAACCATGATATCGCGAAGCACCATTTCCGATCTCCAATTCATCCCGCTGCGCGGCCCTGTAAAACGTCTGCCGCGGGCCGCCTGCTCTCACTGCTCTGTCGCGCCCGCCCCCGCAATCTGTAGTCAATCCGCTTAATTTCCGGCATGACTATAAAGCGCGGATCTCCCCTGGGTCTGCAGGAGCCGACGTCTACCTCAACTCTGGCCCTGATTTTCAGATTCCGCTTCCGAGCTTCGCCAAGATCGCTTTAGCGGGTCGAGCCTCGGCGCGAACGGGAATGGATCATCGTCGAGGGTGCGGCGCAGGTGCTTGGCGAGCGCGCGGGCTTTGTTATCGGATAGATCGAGCGTCACAATCCCGTGATATAAGCAGCCCGCGCCAGGTGCGATGAACCAGAGAAGGTCCGATGATCAAATCCGTGCTGATTAGGACGACAGGCCGCGCCGCTGTCGCAGCCGCCTGCGCTCTGCTCGCCGCTTGCGCTCTGCTCGCCGCTTGCGCTTCCTATCCAGCGCCGGTCCAGGCAATCCCACCCGGCCCGACCCCCGACGAACTGGCCGATTACGCGGCAGTACAAACGCAATACCGCATCGGGCTGGCTACCGGCAACGATGATGCAGTCGCGGAGGCGAATGAGACCTTCCGGCAAATTCCCCGAGAAATTTTCTCTCGGCAGGACCCGGCGACGTTCGAGGCGGAGGTAGTATGCGAGCGATATCGGGTGTCCGGGACACCTGGCACCGGCCTCAACGTACCGATATCTTTCGAGCCGCAATGCGAGAGCATCGCACTGCGCTACAACAGAGCAACCGCTGCAATCCGGCAAGACTTGGACCAGCGGATCGCCGCGGCGGATTTCGCAACAATCGCACAGGCGGGCACTGCACGCCCCTGAGGGGGCGCAGTGCCGCTGATAGTGCCAAGTTCGGGGTTCCGCGTTGCGCTGATATGGGCGAGGATGATCGCGGCGGGATGACTAAGGCTGCTGGGCCGAAGAAGCCCAAAGCCTTGTACAAATTATTATTAGAGTTTAGTACGACAGCCGGGTTTGGGTATTGATCTCGGCATGGAGGCGCTGAGAATGACCCGGGAGGATGCGACGGGTTGGGCGCGGGGTCTCGACGCGTTGATGGAGCGGATCGGGGGGCGCTTTGGGCGGGTCGAGCCGCGCCGGCGGGCGCTGGCGTATCTGCGCGGACTGCTGTCGACGACGGAGCGCAAGAACGGCTGGCAATTGGCCGAGGTGGCGGGCGATCGCACACCTGATGGGGTGCAGGATTTTCTGTCGCGGGTGCATTGGGACGCCGATGCCGTGCGCGACGATCTGCGCGCCTATGTGATTGAACACCTAGGCGATGGCCAGGCGGTTCTGGTGCTCGACGAGACCGGTTTTCTCAAGAAGGGCGACAAGTCCTGCGGGGTGCAGCGCCAGTACTCCGGCACGGCGGGGCGCATCGAGAATTGCCAGATCGGGGTGTTTCTCGGCTATGCCAGCCGGCACGGGCAGGCGCTGATCGACCGGGCGCTCTATCTGCCGGAACGCTGGACTGGCGATGCGCCGCGGCGCGCCGCGGCCGGGGTGCCGCAGGAGATCGCCTTTGCCACCAAGCTCCAGCTTGGGCGCGTCCTGCTGGCGCGCGCGTTTGCCGCCGAGGTGCCGTGCACCTGGGTCGTCGCGGACAGTGTCTATGGTGCCGATCATGGACTGCGCCGGTTTATCGAAAGCCAGGGGCGCGGCTATGTGATGGCGGTGACCAGCGCGCAACAGCTTGCCCTCAAGCCGGTCGAAGACTGGCTGGAAGACGTGCCGGCCCGCGCGTGGCGGCGCCTGTCGGCCGGCGACCGCGGCACGGGGCCGCGGCTGTATTACTGGGCCTATCTGCCGTACCGCGCGCCGGTCGCGCCCGGCTGGCAGAAGGGCCTGCTGATCCGCCGCAAGATCAAAAAGCCTGAGGATTTCACCTTTTATCTCACCCTCGCCCCGGCGGCGACAACGCTGGCCGAACAGGTGCGGGTGGCGGGAATGTGTTGGACCGTCGAGCGCTGCTTTGAGACGGCCAAGGGGGAAGTGGGGCTGGACCAGTACGAGGTGCGCTCGTGGACCGGCTGGCATCGCCATATCACTCTGGCCATGCTGGCCCATGCCTATCTTGTCGTGCTGCGCCACGCCGCAGCCGGGGGAAAAACCGGGACCGGGCGCCGCGACCAGCGCCGCACTGCGGCTCGACCTGCTGCCGCACACCGTGCCCGAATTGCACCGGCTGCTGTGGCATCTAGTGTGGGCGCACCCGCCCGATCCCGAACACGTCCTCGCCTGGTCACTGTGGCGGCGGCACCATCGGCAGCGCGCCCGCCGCTGCCATTGGCAACGGCGAACGCCCCGCCATAAAACCCGGGCTGTAGTACTGTCAAAGACGTCGTTTTCGGGCCCGACGCGGGCTCGATCACGCGCTGTTCAATGAGCTCGCCGAGGGTGATTGGTCGACACACACGACAATCTGATCCTGTGCGGCCCGCCCGGTGTCGACAAAAGCTGGCTGGCCCGCACCCTTGGCCACAAGCCCTGCCGCGACAACCGTTCATCCTAAATCCTGCAGTTGAGCCGAGATTTGGCCGGTAATCGAGGCTGGTTTACAACCATAGCTAACGGTTCAGACCGGCTGTAGGCGTGCGGGCGGGATCAGTTGGCGGCCACGCAGGTAGCGGCGGCGCGCCTCGCTAAGGATACGATACCACCGCTGCACCGTGTCCAACTGCTCCGCGTTTTGCCGCAGTCGGGCAAAGAACTGGGCGAGGCGCAGATAGGCGCGGCGCGCCTTATGCTGCTCGCCATGGGTGCTGCCGATCGTCAGCGTGGTCCGGCCGGCGTGCTGTGTCTTCCGCGCGATCGTGTGCAACAGCAAGGGTCGGCTGGTGATGACCTCGCGCGGCTGATCGGGATCGGCCAGACGGACGAACAAGCTCCACCAGTTGTAGATCAGCGCCACACTGAGGGCGAGCAGGCGGCAGCGCTTGAGGTCCCGCGGGGTGAAGCCGCCCCAACCCCAATGGTTTTTCAACTCGTCAAACGCGTTCTCGCAATCGGCGCGGTCGCGATACAGCTGGCCGAGGAGGATCAAGGTTTCGCTGTCCAACGAGGTCACCAAGGCGGCATATTCCCAGACCTCTTGCTTGCCGCCAACGACCTCGGCGAACCCCACCAGCAGCTGCGCGGGACCGCTGCGGCCGAGCAGCGCCAAGGGCCGCGCGAACCGGCAGCGCAGCGGAACGACCGGCGCTGGCGGCTCCAACCCAACAGGCGCAGGCTGGTCTGCTTGCCCTGCCAACCCTGGCCGGCATCGCTCCAGTCGCGCTCCGCCATGGCCCGCTCCAGCGCCCGCTTGATGTTCACCGTGACGCGCAAGCGAAACAGATACGGCAATCCATCCTGCTCGGCCCGCGCCTTCACCCCCCCATCGCCCCACTCGGCGTCGCCACGCAGCAAACACGGCCACCGGTTGCGCCCGAGCTGCGCCAGCAACGACCACAGACCAGCGGCCGCGTGCTTGGCATTGTGCCGATCGCCAGGCTGCACCTCGACGCGCAGCACCAAGAGCAACTGCGAGAGCATGTCGGTGTGGTAGCAATGTGCCGGCCGCCCCAGTTTGCGCGGATTGCAGCCCACTACCGCGCCTCCTGATGCTCGTACAGTGGTTTGATGGTAGTATCGACATCGAGAACCCACAGCTCATCGAGCAACGGTCTCCGGGTTGCAGGCAGGCTCGCTCGGGAATTCTGAAAACCGCCTTTAAAATCAATACTGTTCAGATAAGGCACACGACCACAATATGCAGCATAAACTATGGGTTAATAGGCACAATATTTTGTGCTATACCCACTTAACTGAACAGCATTGCCTTTAAAATAGATTGGAGCTGTGGATTTTACTAGAGAGAAAGTCCACGCACAACGTATGATAGGAGCCAACGCAGAGCCGTGGGCCCCGCGCTGAGTTCGTGTTTGGGCCGGCTGTACCATCGCTGAAAGTTCATAATATCGCCTTGGAGTTTGCACCGCGGTGGAGATTTGGATTGCATTCTTGCCAAAAGGACGCTAAATTGACATAAGCTTGAAAGAGGGGGGACCTCGCTTGAGAAGTGCCATACGCACTCTCGAATGCGGAATTCGAATAATATTCGAGTCTAGCTAATTGTTCCAATCAAACCGTGGTACCCCCGTGGTCTGAGCGGCATCTTGCCGAATTGATAGGTTCAACTGAATGATTATCGGGGCCAATCACGCCGAACTGCACGATGACCTCGTCGCTGGCAGGCGTGAATTCGCCTTGCGCTTCTCCGACGAGCTTCAGCGAACACTCAAAGCCGGTAAGCTTTTGACGAGCAGCGATGCGTCGGGCGATATTACGCGTCCTCTGGTTTACCGGCTCCGCTCCGGTTGGGCGTGCCAGTTCCGCAAATTGACTGACGGTCGCAAAGCGATCGTTGATATTTATTTACCAGGAGATGTCATTGGTCTCGACGCCGCTCTCAACACCAGACCGACTGAAAATGTCGCCGCGCTGACAACGATCACGGTCGATGCGATGATAGCGGAGGACGGCCTCTACGGGTTGATGATGCATCGCCACACGGCTCTTTATGTGACGTGGCTTCTTGGCCAGCGACAAAGACGCGCAGATCGGTTGCTGACGGCGATCTCAAGCCTGGACGCCCGGGGACGCCTGGCAGTGATGTTTTTCGATTTCTATCATCGCCTGCGTACTCAAAAATTGATTATGTCTGCAATGTACAACCTGCCACTGACGCAGAGCCAGATCGGGAGTTATCTAGGATTAACGGTTGTACATGTCAGCCGCGTCTTGGCTTTGCTGCGCAGTCAGCAGATCGTGAATTTTGAAAAACATTGCGTTAATATACTCGATCTCGCACAGCTTACCAGGCTTGCCCAGCATAGGGTCGGCCTTCCGTCAGCGGTTGTGGCCGCGGCAGCGCCAAATAAGGCTGCGGCTGTTGTCAGTTACTCCGAGCGGGGTGGGTTACTCTAGAAGCGGCTTCGCGGGTGCCAGGTCGGATCGCGAGCAGTTTCAATGGGCAGTGATGACCTGGCGCCAATTATTAGGGACAGTTCATGCCGCCATCACTGGATTGATCTTTGGCGAATATTGCAGGCATGCAGGCGCGGTTGCCGACCACGATCGCTTGCCATGACGCTTTCAAGATTGCGGCATTTAACATTTGTTAAGGAAGCCCTCTAATCATGTTTAATCTAAATTTCGACAAGTTCCGCTGATTTTCCGTTACAAACCGACACGCTTTCGTTACGGTCGAGTGTGAACAATAGGTCTGTGCGGTGTCGCTCGGGGTCCATTTGGCAAACGACGCCCGGACCGATCGTCGCTGAGATACGCCTTATTGGATATTGAGCTATTGGAGACGGGTTTTGGCTTGCGCTAACCTGAGATCAGACGGTTCGATTCCAGACCTGCCCGACCCTTCAGGCGAGCGCTATGCCCCGAAATGGGGGCGGCTGTTTCGCTGGCGTGGGGTGTCGCTCGAAACCATTGCCACAGCTGTCGCGGTCGGCGATTTCTGCCTGATCGCCACAGCGGCAACAATTATGTTTGTCGTTTATGACAATGCTATGGGCCATCCCCACCCCGAGCGTTATATCCTAACGACGCTGGTTGCCGCCACGATGTTTGTTGTCTGGCTCGAGCGGTTGGGCGGCTACCGATTGAAGCGGTTGTCGCAGCTGCGATGGCAGTTATCGCAGCTGCTCATCGTATGGGCGTGCACGGTATCAATTCTGTTGGTAATCGCATTTATTGTTAAGATTTCCGAGATTTATTCGCGGGGTTGGGTGCTCGGTTCGATCTTTGCCGGCGCGGGCCTCCTAACGATGCAACGCTGCCTCTTTAAGATCGCCCTCGACTATTGGGCGCGCGACGGTGCTCTCGCGCGTCGCATCGCGATCATCGGGGCAGGCAAAGAAGGCCAACGTCTGATCGCAAAGCTCGAATACTCGAAAGATCCCGGCATCGCGTTGCGCGGGGTGTTTGACGATCGAAAGTCACGGGTGCCGGCTTCGATCCATGGGCTCAAGCTTCTTGGTACTACCAGCGACTTGATCCGCCTCGCACGACAGGGGTTGATCGACGAAATCATCGTCGCACTCCCACTCGATGCCGAGGCTCGTCTTCAGCAATTATTCTATCGGGAGAGTCCTAACTGAAGATACATAGGAAGGTGGCGGCGAGGGCGCCGAAGTTGGACGGATTGTCGTGGAAGTGATGATAGATGCGCAGGGACAAATCGACCATCTCGACGGCTTTGGAAACGACTTTGGTGCGGCGGCGGAAGCGCGCGAGAAAATGGCGGATATTGCTGTTGTCCTGCTCGATCGAGAAGGTCAGGTCTTTGCCCGTAAAGAGCTGGTCTTCGGGGATAAGCCGATGGAACCCTTCCCAGTCGTCGGTGAGAAAGGTCTTGCCCGTGAGGCCGACTTTATCGAGGAGCTTTTGACCGGTGGCGTCATCACGGCCACCAAGCACCCAGGCGATGGTGCGGCGAGCGACAGGGTCATACGCGCGCCAAACCCAGAGTTTTTCAGTCTTTTTTTGAGAAAATGCCACATCTCGTCGAGCGTGATTATGACGGTCTCGGCCGTCACGATCGGTTCGGGCAGCCGGCGGGCTTCATTCCGAACCCACTTGAGCACCGCGACATCGCTGACCCCGAGAAGGCGAGCGATGCTGCAAAAGCTCATGTTGCCCATGGCATAAAGCATCAGTGCCAGAGCCTTCATGGCCGGCGGCTTGCCGCGTGGCGGCGTGTTCGTGAAATTGCAGCCGCAGGTCTTGCATTGATAGCGTTGCAGGTTGCGAACCGTTCCCCGCTTGACGTAATCCGTCCCTTGACAGCGCTTGCAGACAATCTCGCCCATGGCTCCCTCTGTCTACGACGAACCATGCCCTTCTACACCTTATATGTATCTTAAGTCAGGACTCTCTCTATCGGTTCAAAGAAGTGGCGTGCGACTTGCGGCTCAGCGTCGAGCCGATGGCTCAGAGATTTCAGATCCGCGGCATGTGCTATGTCGGTGATGCACCGGTCCTAATGATTGCTGATCGTCCGCTCAAAAAATGGGCTGCGCTGATCAAGTGGATCGAAGACAAAATTCTCGCCAGCATTTTGTTGATCTTTCTTTCACCGGTGTTGGCGCTGATCGTCTTGGCCATCAAACTTGACAGTCGTGGTCGGGTGCTGTTCATACAACAGCGCTTCGGATTCAATAATGAGGTGATTCATGTTTTTAAATTCCGTACAATGTACATTGAGCTTTCTGACGAGTCCGGGACGTCGAGAACCATACGAGGCGATCCGCGGGTGACGCGGATTGGCCGGATTTTGCGCAGCCTCAGCCTTGATGAACTGCCGCAACTCATCAATGTCTTGCGTGGCGACATGTCGCTGGTCGGTCCGCGTCCCCACGCCCTTGCAATGAGAGCCGGCGGCCGCCCGTACGGAGAAGCCGTCGAACAATATTTTCATCGCCATCGCGTCAAGCCGGGTATCACCGGTTGGGCGCAGGTCAATGGTTTGCGCGGTGAGGTCGACTCAATCGATAAGGCTAAGGCTCGCGTCGAACGCGATTTGTACTACATCGATCACTGGAGCGTCTGGCTTGATCTTAAAATTCTGCTAATGACGGCAAGGACCTTGCTTTGGCCGGCGAATGTGTACTGAGGAGGCATTCCGGCGAGCGTGAGATGGTGTAAGTCTAACCCGAATTTTGCCCGAAAAAATCGATAAGATATTGATTGATTAAGCATCTCTTTTTTATAGTTATATAAGCGTCTTAAGAGGCGGTTTTCAGAATTCCCGAGCGAGCTTGCCTGCAACCAGGAATATGCAGGCGGTCTGGAGCAGGGACTGAACGATGAAGCCGAGCTGGTCGTAGCGCAGCGCGAGGCGCCGGTTTTCGAGCACCCAAGCATTGCTGCGCTCCACCGGCCAGCGCCGCTGACCGAGCCCTGATCCATGCGGTTGACCGCGCTTGTGGATGTGCGGCTCGGCGCCAAACCGGCGACAGAGGTCGC
>JAFAOB010000347.1 GCA_019238055.1 Alphaproteobacteria bacterium | reverse complement strand
GGCGGTGCGGTCCATCGCCTCCTTGGAATCAGCCCGTCGAAGTCGTGTCAATTAAAATCTATGCCCGGCTTCGGCCTGACCCCCAGCAAACTCTCGGCCAGCCGCCTCAGCCCCAGGCCAAGCCGACTCGCAACCTGGGCAGTAACCAAAAATGTTTATTAAGACCGACCCAGGGAACGTGAGATAAATCACACCCAGAGAAAAATCCATGGAGCCTTTTTCCTTCACTCCTCCACACGGGCTTACTCCCTTGTAAACCTGAGGAGATGATCGATGAGCGTACTCAGACAACGGCGTGACCCAAACAGCCGCGGAAAAAACGCGACCCGACGTGCTCTCTGACGACAAGCTGAAACAGCACGAAGCGGTTTACCTGATCTATCAGACGATGGGGCCGACCAGGTCCATTGAAATTGACCCGCCAACCTGCCTTGCGTAATGCTCGGAATAGACCGAGGGAGGATGCGGATGAGCGCTGAGGCGGAAATCGCGTCGGGAAGGCTGCGCGGCAAACTGCGAGAGGGTGTTGTCTCGTTCAAGGGCATCCCATACGGCGCATCTACCGCGGGAGCTAACCGGTTTCTGCCGCCGCGGCCACCCGTACCCTGGGCCGAGGTCCGCGATGCTACAAGCTACATCGCGCAATCGCCGCAATCGCGCTCGGGCCACTCACGCCGACCGGAGCTCGAGCATTTCGCAAGCCCGCCCGATACGACACCGGAGAGCGAGGATTGCCTTAGGCTCAACGTCTGGACACCTGGGATCGGTGCCGCGAAACGGCCGGTAATGGTGTGGCTGCACGGCGGCGGTTTCTCCTTTGGCTCCTCGAACAACGCGCGGCTGGAAGGCACAAATCTGTGCAAGCGCGGCGACGTGGTTCTGGTGACGGTGAACCAGCGGCTCAACATCTTTGGTCACCTCGACTTGTCCGAGGCGATCGGGGGTGAGTACGCGCAATCCGGCAATGCAGGCACGCTGGATATGGTCGCCGCGCTTGAATGGGTACGCGACAACATCGCCGTGTTTGGCGGTAATCCTGACAATGTCACGATCTTCGGCGAGTCGGGCGGCGGCGGAAAAGTGAGCACGCTGATGGCGATGCCGCGCGCACAGGGGCTGTTCCAGCGTGCCATCGTGCAAAGCGGCGCTGCAATCCGGCTGCGCGATCGTGAGCGGGCACTCCGGCTCACCGAAGCCGTTCTGCGTAAGCTCGAGATTGCGCGAGGCGACATCGCCGCACTGCAGAGCGTACCCATGAACCGCCTGCTCGCCGCAATCGAGCCCGCGACAAAGGCAATCGGGCCTTCGCGATGGCCCCTGCTCGACCGCTATCCGTTCGGCCCGGTGGTGGACGGAGACCTTCTGCCGCGCCAGCCCTTTGATCCCGACGCGCCGGAGGTTTCGGCGGACATTCCGCTCATCGTCGGCGACACCAAGGACGAGGCGACGCTGTACCTTTCCCAGGATGACCGTGTCTGGAACGACACGCTGACCGAGGACCAACTCCGCGCCGCATTGGAGCCGATCGCGGGCGCGCGCACAGAGCAGGTGATCGAGACCTATCGCCGCCTCAATCCCGGTGCAACCCCCGCGCGGCGGCTCGCAGCAACGTTGACCGACTGCAACTTCCGGATCCGCTCTCTACTGATGGCGGAGCGTCGTGCGCGACAGGGGTGGGCTCCAGTATGGATGTATTCTTTCGCCTGGGAGACCCCGGCTTTTGGGGGCCGGCTGCGCTCACCGCACGCGATCGATGTGCCCTTCACCTTCGATACGGTGCATCTGCTCGCCCCAGGCAATACCACGCCCGGCGCGGCTATGCTGGCCGCCGTCATGTCGGGCACTTGGGCCGCCTTTGCACACACCGGTCGGCCAGATCACCCGTCTCTGCCGTACTGGCCGGCTTATGACAACGAGCGGCGCGCGACGATGATCCTGGATGAGGCGTGCCGGGTGGACGACGACCCCGGCGGTGAAACGCGCGTTCTCTGGCAGGAGATTGTGACTGCCTGAGCGTGAGGCACCCGCGCGCGGTCATCCGCCTGGTTTATCCAAGAGCCGAATGCCTTCACTGCGGATGCGGTCGATGATCGGCTTGGTGAATAGGTGCAGCAGCGGCGGCAGGCCAAGCTCAATGCGCACTAAACGGTCCTCGACTACAATGAGCCCGTTTATGCTCTGTCCAATGGCTGCAAGCCCGAAATTGAGCCTATAGCTAGTCCAGCCATAGTTTATGGAGCTG
>JAFAOB010000029.1 GCA_019238055.1 Alphaproteobacteria bacterium | reverse complement strand
CAAAGTTCTTGCCGCCGACCGATCCCGCCGAGATTTACGAAGCCGCGATCCTGTTCACCCAAGAATATCCGAACCAGGCCGACATCCTGTCCTATACCGGGAACGATGTAAACGTGACCTTCGCGTCCGGCTTTGTTCCATCATTTGAGCCTGGAACGAAAACCGCCGATTACACGAATTTTGGCTATCCGATCGGTACGGACCCGATCGCGATCGGCAACCACGGCGGACTAGGGTTCAATATCCGCAACCAATTCATGGACTATTATTACGCGATTGTCGCGCTCGATGGTGCAATGCTGTTTCCGAACGAAAGCAGTGCGCAGAGCACCTGGGTCAATTCATTCATCGAAAACTACATGGTGGCATCGGCCGCCAGCAACGCCAATTGCTATTACAACATAATCAACTATTACAGCCCATTTGCCGACAGCAATCTCGTACCGTTTTCGGGTTGGGAAGCCGATGCCAGCAACCCGCAGATCGTCAACGTATTCCCGCGCAATGACGATACCTTTAGCACCTTTGCTGGCCGACAGGAGATCGAAGTTTCGCCATTCATGGGCGCCGGCTATGGAGCCTTGCATCATACGACGGCCACGGCGACGACCGCGGTTTCGTCCACAGGCAGCACGGCCGTTTCTGTAGCCGATGTGTCGCAGGCGCGTTTGGGGTCGATTGTCGTCGATACCGGCTCCAATGCCTGCGGCGGCTCCTGTCCAGGCACGGGCGGCCCATTGCCGGTCAGCACCAGAGCAATCCCGAACTACTTCTACGTATCGGCGATCAGTGGCGGTAGCTATGGCCCGGGAACGATCACAATCACATGCGGCGCCGGGGGCGGCTGCGCTGCGCCAGTCGGCAGCATTAATAATGGCGATACCCTCGATTTCAGCCTGCGCATCAATTACCCGGATACCGACAGCAATGCCGGGTATGTCCTACCGACCGGCTTGCCGATGCCGGCGGGGACAGTCATCAAGCCGGTGCTCAATCCCGAACTCAACATAGGTGACAGTCACCTCGGCACCTTTCCGCCGCCGCCAACCACCGATGCCGCAATCGGGCCGGGCTATGTGTGGTGCCCCGATCCAGCGAATCCCTATGGCACCACCGGGTTTGTCAATGCAGCAGGGACCGCGTGCAGCAGCACCGGCTCGCGGATAACCTTTACCCAAGACACAGCAGCCGTGTGGGGCTTTGCACCGCCGCTTGCCAATTGCCCGCCCTCCGGCAATTGGTCGATTGGCGGCAACTACACGCAAGCCCGCGGCGAAATCAATGGCCAATCCTACGACAACAGCCTCTACGGTGTCGTTAAATTGGCGCAGGCAATTTTGGGCTCGACCAGCGCCACGACTACGGCAATCGGCGTGTTCAAGCCTTACGCTCCCGAAGCGATTTACTACAGCGATCCGGGCAACACCTATTGGGCATTCGATAGCGGCTTTGCCCCGACCGGGCCGAGAGGCCCCTAATGCTCCCGACTAAGCTTACCCCGGCTGATCCCGAAACCGAACGATGCCGCTACAAAATCGTGCGCGCTGATACGCTCGCCGACGTCGGACCGCCCGGAGCGCTGATCCTATCGGCCTCAGTCGAAACCGGTGAATGTGAATTGCGCTGGACCGTCAACGGCGAGTCGAAACAGGAGAAATTTTTCCTGCTCGCCAATGGTTTACGGATCGTGACGCGATGATTGACGCTGTTGTCGATTTATCCCATTGGCAGAGCGGCCCCGCCGGTCCCGGCAGCGCGATCGATTTTGCTGCAATGCGGACCGCCGGCGTCCTCGCCGTGATCCTAAAGGCTACGCAAGGATCGGCCTGGGTCGACGCGACATTTGTCGCGCGCAGTGCAGCGGCGAGGGCCGCGGGATTGCTGGTTGGAGCCTATCACTTCGCTGACGGTTCGGATCCAGCGGCTCAAGCGGCGCATTTTTTGACAATCGCCGGTATATTGCCGCGGCTTGCGATCGACGTCGAGCCAAACGGGATGGGAGATACCATCTCGATTGCCCAAGCAGCCGAGATCGTCGCGCGAATCCATCAGGCGAACGGAAGATTGCCTGCGGTCTATATCGGTCGCTGGGGACCGACCGGCGACGGTGCCGGACTGCCGAATGCGGTACTTTCGCGCTGCGACCTATGGTTGCCCGCATACAGCTCGCACCCGATCCCGCCGCCCGGCTGGGAGACATGGATGCTATGGCAGTACACCGATGCTGGTATCGTGCCCGGCATCGGCAGCCCTTGCGACTGTAGCCGGTTCAATGGCTCTTCAGACGATCTTGCGGCGTGGTGGGCTCAATAGAGGATAAAGTAGATGGCGACCAGCCGCGCGGCCACCATCGCTAGCTACATCAACCACTTCGGTTCTCACCGATGTGATAGCGGCCCCCTCGGTTTAAGGCCGATCGGATGACGATCATCTACCTGACCACTGCCTCGAGCTCGCCTTGGACCGTGCCGAGCGATTGGAACTCGGCCAACAACTCGATCGAGTGCATCGGCGGCGGCGGAGGTGCCGCACTCGATATTCCGACGATTCAATATCGGCACTGGCGGAAGCGACCAGTCCACTCAAGGCGGGGCCGGTGGCGGTGGTGCGGATGGCGGCAGCGCCGGGAGCGCGCCGGGCGGCGGCAGTGGCGGTGCCGGTGGGGCAGGAGCCAATAGCGGCGGCTCGGGCGGCAATGGCGCCAATGCCGATGGCGGCACTGCCGCGAACAACGGTGGCAACGGCACCGAATGGGATTCCTTGCACGGGGCCGGCGGGGGCGGAGGTGCGGGTGCGGGCGGCACCAATGCAGGCGGCAATGGCGGCCTCTTTGGTGGCGGCGGCGGCAGCTCGGGGGTCTCGGGCTACGGCAATGGTGCCGACGGGCTGATCGTCATCACCTATACGCCGGCCCTGCTTGCCGACGTAACGATGCAGCTCGAAGCATCGATTAGCCAGGTTGGTTGGTCAAACGGCAGCCTGACTGCCGAGTTTGTCGAGAGGTTGCGCGGTGACGGCATCGTCCCGAGCGAGGGCCAAGTCAGCGTTGCACAAACCGGAGATAGCCGGCTGCTTTCCGAAAGTCTTGCGCATGCCCCCAGCGACACAGAGGCTCCCGCTGAAAATCTGGGCTCGGAGAACGTCACAGGTCACCAAGTTGTGCCGCTCGATGCGTTGACCCGCCCTCTGCGAGACAACTTGCCAATGGCTGAGATCGTTGCGCGAGGCCCGGCCCATCTCGTGCTGCCCACTGAAAACGCCAGCCAAGCGACTGCCATCATCGACGCGCTTCTCGTCGCCGAAACACGCGGGGCGCTCGGTACCGAGATGACGCTCCCCAAAGAGGCACAGCTGGCGATCCAGGGCGAGAAGAGCACGCTGTACGAATTTTGGATTACACCGCTGGTGCAGATCGCCTTTAATCGGCTCCTGAGATCACCGGGTAGGATCCGGCTGTTGCCGAGGTAGCAGCGATAGCGTTTTGCCGGGCCCACAAGCAGCACACTCACATGATTTAATAACGGCCTGCTTGCCACCTCAGTAACAAGCGGGCCCGTGATAAGATACAGGTCTGCTCGCCCGCCCCAAGCGGGGAAGCACACATTTGTGCTGATCAGATCTGACTGGCATGCGCCCGGTCGGTTCGTAGCCGCACCAAAAGCAGACTTTCGTGGAGAATTCGTCATGCGTGTGCCGATCGCCTTTGACCCAATCGAGGTCGGTGAGGTCGACAACTTTGCTTTCGACTTCACGCCAGATGTGGGATCGGCAACGATCGTTTCGACGAACTGGACTTGCACCCTCGCCCCATTTCAGATCGGAATAGACGCGATGCTGCAAGCCAGGATCTTGGCCGCCAGACCGGAGAATATAATCCAATTGCGATCCCCGATTGATGGGACACTGCAGACAAGGACTGGCGCTTTTTCGGTTGCTACAATCGGCGGGATGCCGGCTTCGGCTATAGGCACAAGCTACGTTCTCGAGGCGACGGCTACCCTCAGCGACGGTAGGGTTTTAAAACTGAACTCGACTGTGTTGTGTGGGCCACCGACGCCGTGACGGCAGGCCCAGATTCGGGATCAGCCGCGCCGCAAACCGGGGCTGCGGTAAATCGCTTTATTTAGTGAGTTCGCCTGGTGACACGATGAAAATCTACTTTCCTTTTGCCAAGGTTAACGCCGAGCAGCGTGAGGTATGGGGCTATGCCTCGACAGAAGCGCGCGATGACCAAGGCGAAATCATCAAGCGCGATGCACTGATTGCGGCGCTTGGCGATTATATGAAATTCGCCAACATCCGCGAGATGCATCAGCTTTCCGCTGTCGGCGTCGCCAAGGAGGCCGCGGTTGACGATAGGGGCCTCTATGTTGGCGCTAAGATTGTTGACGATCAGGCATGGCAGAAGGTCGTCGAGGGCGTCTACAAAGGCTATTCGATCGGGGGCCGGATTACGCATCGTGATCCGGCTGATTTCAAGACAATAACCGGGCTTGTCCTGAATGAAATTTCGCTGGTTGATCGTCCGGCCAACCCTGAGGCTATTTTCGATTATTGGAAAGCAGCAAGAACGGGCGGCATGCCCGCGCCCCGACTGAGGCCCCCCTCTCAGATTTGGGCGTGTGGTGTGCCCGAGCACCACCACGTGATCAAGTCAGAGGCGGTGAAATGCCAGCAGAATATCGCGAATGCCACAATTGATGCGATCGCCCCAGCCGGAACCGCCCCAGGCTCGATCGACAAAGCGAATTCGCAATCCATGAGCGAGTTTGCTTACGGGGACGTCGAATATGCAGACCCCGGGTTGCAGGCAGACGGCAAAAAGCGCTATCCGATTGATAATGAAGGGCACATCCGTGCCGCCTGGAATTTCATTAATCGGCCGAGTAATGCGCGGCGCTATACTCCAGCTCAGCTGGACAAGATCAAATCACGGATTATTGCAGCCTGGAAAGAGAAGATTGATGAGGATGGCCCACCTTCGGCCGAGGTAGGCAAAAAAGCCGCGCGCCACCGGAGTCGGACCGCATTGACGAAGGCGCTGTGGGATGTGGGTCACATCGCCAGGATTATCCTCGATTTAAAATGGCTCGAAGAAAACTTCGCGGTCGAAGCGGCAATGGAGGATGACAATTCAACAGAGTCCTCAAAGTTACTGGCGATCATCACGGAGCTGTGCAGCTTTCTCGATGCATTCGTGGCCGAAGAGACCGAAGGGATCTTAAATGACACCGAAATGAGCGGCGGTCCATCTGAGGCGGATGCCGCCGACATAGTTATGATGGCCGGTGGCGCGTCCGGCGCTGCCTTCGTAGCCGATTTTTGCCAAGGCCGGAGTCGAGAGATGCAGAAATTCGCCTCCGCTATCCTTTTAAGAGCTCAGCACAGCCATGCCGACCAAGCACTATTGGATCTCGCCTATCATGCTGTTGACAACTGTATCGGCATGGACGAGTTGCTGTTCGCTGAAAAGGGCCAGCTAACGCAGGTGCGTGAGGCTTTGAAGGCTGCGGGTGCTATGACTACCCAGGAACAAACAGGCAACACGACATCGATGTCGCAGAGAGGAACGACACCTCGCCCAGGTGAATCGGAATGTGATCCCCGCAAAAGGTCTAGCTTCAACGATGCGAGCCAATCCCCGTATCGTCTTATCTCACCCGTGTTGGCAATGGTTGCGGCGACAATCAGTAAGATAGAGCCCGGCCATCAGTCCTTGCTAGATATAGGCCATGACTGCATCGGCAAATTGACCGACGGAATATGTTGTTCCTCGTCTAAGGCCGGAGCTCGGCATTCCCAGGCGACTCTGGATCATCTGGTAAAAGCGCACGATCACCTTGTCGCCGCTGGGGCGAAATGCGACGCAAAGCTTGATGTCGACCCGGAAGCGCAAGCGACAAAATGCCAATCAGGCAAGACCACAGCGGAAAATTTTGCGAAAATATTGGCCGGAGAGCGCACAGAAAAGGCCACTCTGATGGCGACATTGACAGACATCCTTCCGCGCCTCGATCAATTAACGAAAAGGGTGGAAGACATCGCACGCACACCGTTACCGCCGCTTACCGTCGCTAAAACAGTAACCGCCATTTCCAAGCAACAAGACGCCACTGGGAATGAGTACTCCGCTGACGAACTCGCCACGGCCTTTGCCAGGATGAGTAAAGAAGAGCAAACACTGACCTTGATAAAGGCGAGTTATGCTCGCCCGATCCATCCGCCTGGCCTCGCTTCGGGGAAGGACAGCCGCGACGGGTGAATTCGGCCTTAATATTGCAATCCCTGACCGACGCCAGCCCGGTTTTTCTTTGCCCCTTTGCAGGAAATGAGATGAGCTCGATTACCCAGGAATCGTTGGAGATGTTAAAGAGCGCCTTGGCGACGCCCGATGATGCGCTCGCTAAGTCCATATCGACAGCGTCCGGTCTGATCGCCTATGACCTGCAGGCGCCAGCAAAAAATCTATACCCGTTCGTTACCCCGATCCGCAACGTCATGCCACGTGTCGGCGGCGGCACTGGCACTGCGACCAACTGGCGCCAGGTGAACGCGATT
Organism: Alphaproteobacteria bacterium; assembly: GCA_019238055.1. GTDB lineage: Bacteria > Pseudomonadota > Alphaproteobacteria > ATCC43930 > CGMCC-115725 > AP-15. Next base: position 10,783 of record JAFAOB010000029.1, on the reverse strand, counting down.
ATCGGCTCTGGCTTTGACGCGATGGGCTGGGTTCCGGAGGGTCAGCGTTCTGGCCAGATGTCGTATTCCACCTCGAGCAAATCAGCGACATTTGTCACGATCGGGGAGGAGGATGCAGCCACCTTCGAAGCGATCTCGGCCGGTCGCGAGTTCGAAGACATCCAGGCTCGGATGACCTTCCGTCTTTTGCAAAAAATGATGCTGAAGGAAGAAATGGCGATCCTCGCCGGCAACGCATCGCTCCAGCTGGGGACCCCGTCGATCCCGACACTGTCGGCTTCGGGGAGCGGTGCGAGCTTGCCAGCCGCTACGTATTTCGTCAAAGTGGTTGGTCTTACACTGGAGGGCTATCAAAACTCTAGTATGACTGGGGGCGCTGCTACCACCAAAACCATTACCGGGGTTGACGGCAAGACATTTATGCTGAACGGCGGTTCGTCGAATATTAGTGGTGAGGCGAGTCAGGCGTTAACCTTGGGCCAAACGTTATTCTGTAGCGTCACGCCAATCCAAGGCGCAGTCGCCTATGCGTGGTACATTTCGGCCTCGACCGGCACCGAAACTCTGCAGGCTATTACGACGCTCAACAGCCTTGCCGTATCCGCACCTCTGAGCACGGGTAACCAGCCGCAGTCAACGATCACCGCCGACAATTCGGCAAATCCGAACTATGCCTATAATGGGCTGCTGACGACTGCTCTAATGCCCGGATCAAATGCCTATGTGAACATTTTGCCGACGGGAGCACCAGGTACTGGCACTAGCTTGACAGCGTCAGGCCGCGGCTCTGTGGTCGAGATCGACGATATGTTTCAGGCAATGTGGAACAATTTCGAGCTGTCGCCGACCGTTCTCTATGTAAATTCACAGGAACTTAAAAACATTACGACGAAGGTGTTGTCTAACGCATCGGGACCGCTGCTGCGATACGACATGCCCGCGGATGGCAGCGACGGAGAATATCAATTGACGGCTTCGGGCACCGTGCAATTCTACTATAACCCGTTCGCGATCTATGGCGGATTGAGGATCCCGATCAAGATCCATCCGCGCATCCCGCCGGGCACGATCATCGGCTGGGCCGAAAATCTGCCGATCCAGTATCAATCGAATGAGGTTCCAAACGTCGCCGAGATCAAAACGCGACAGGATTACTACCAGATCGATTGGCCGATCGTGACGAGGCAGCGGCAAGTCGGCGTTTACGCTGAAGAGGTATTGGCCGTTTATGCACCATTTGCAATGGGCATCATAACCAATATCGCCAACGGTTGACGCACCACGCCCATGCTGATAGCGCTCCGTGCCGTATTCGGCCAAGATGAAGTGAGTCACGGCACTGTGCGCTACCGTGTGGACGCCGACGGCCTAGTGTTGGTGCCGCCAGAGGTCGCCCGTTGCCTGGTTAACAATGCGGGGTTTGAAGTGGTCAAAAGGATCCAAGAAGAACAGGGGGAGGTGGGAACCCATGCCCCACAGCCGCAAAATTTGGCGCGATCGCACCAGTCGATGGTGCGGGCCTCCAGTGACGGCGCACCCGAATATTGTATCGACGTACACGACAATTTCGCCATATCAGCTGTTGCCTCTGCCGCTGTTTCGAGATACGGCGGCACACCGACCCTACCCGACGAGTGCTCAACAGAATCGACCTCCAAATTCGGCAAAAGCATTGTTGGCGGACAAGAAGACAATTTACAGCAAGGCTACGCAGCAGTAGTCATGGGCGGCGGGTCACGACAAAGATGACATACACCGATCTGACAACCTTGGCTGACGTCAAAGCCTGGCTGCAGACTGGGCAGAGTCCGTTTCCCACGACAGACGACGCGCTGTTGTCGAGGCTCATCACAGCAGCAAGCGAGTACATCCAGACCTGGCTCAATCGTCGGATTGGATTAACCGATTATACCGAAATCCGCGATGGTACGGGTGGTCAGCGCCTTCAATTCGGCTGCTTTCCGGTCTGTGGTGTACTGTCGCTGACGATCGACGGTATCGTCATTCCACCCGCACCGCCCCTATCGCTAAGCAGTGGGTTAACAGCAGGTTATCTCTTCTCACAGACCCAGCTAGCCGTGCGCGGCTATTATTTTGTGCGGGGGCTACAGAACGTAATAGTTTCGTATACTGCAGGTTATTCGATGACGCCCCCTGAGATTGCCCAGGCATGCATCGAGCTTGTAGCACTTCGTTATCGTGAGCGAACTCGAGTGGGTGAAGTCTCCAAGGCCCTTGGTGGGGGAGAGACTATAAGTTATTCGCAGAAAGATATGAGCGCAGCGGTGCTGACATTGCTTCAGCAGTATCGCGTCGTGTCGCCCGTTGCTGCCTCTCCCGTGATAATGGCGAATACGGCAACCGATGCAACAATCATTGCGGCTACATTATGATTTCGTTGAGCCTATTGGGTGACGCAGCCGCGCTGCATCGGCTGAAAGCGATGCGAGAGACTGTCAAGCGAGGGATGGCGCGGGCCGTCACCAAGCTCGGCAGCGCTCTGAAGACTAACGTGCGACGGAACAAGCTCAGCGGCTTGGTGCACGGTCACAACGGGCCTCTCAGACGCAGCCACGCCGGGCGTATCAACCGGAGAAATGTAGGATTCAGCGCCATCGCGACGGGCCATTTCAATGCTGCGGTGCGAGATTACGGGTCCAGCGGAAGAATGGACCTTCGTACCAGCTTACGCCAAACCAAAGAAGCGTTCCGACGCCCAGTGGGCACTAACGAAGTTGGAATCGATGCGTTCAGCCCGCAGACGCAGAGATACCCGCGCAGGGCACTTGGCGATATAGCGCCGCACATTCGGAAATATATCAAAGATGAATTGCGCTAGGCGCTGTGCAAATGATCGACCGAGAAGCGATTTATACCGCACTGTGGACCTTGGGCTCTGGCGCGGCAATCTTTGCTTCCGCTAATCGCCGCCTGCGGCACTGGTCCGATGTTGCCCCAGTTGAGCAGCCAGCGTTGTTTATGGCTGAAAAAGGTGGACAGGCTGTGATCAAGGCATTGGGGGCGCCAGCCGTGTGGACGCTCTACGCTGATTTCTATATTTATGTGCATTCCAGCGATCCCTACACAGCGCCGTCGACAATTCTGAACCCGCTGCTCGACGCGCTCGACCAGGCATTGGCTCCCACTTCAGCCACCGGAATACAGAATCTCGGTTTGCCCGATATGGTGCAGCACGCTTATATCGCCGGCAAGATAGATACTGATGAGGGTGTTCTCGGAGATCAGGCGATTGCAATCGTTCCGGTCGAAATCCTCTGTGCTTAGCATCGGCCATCCGGAATACTAGCTGACGATGATGGCAGCTCGGCAGACGAGGTCCACCTCGAGCGCGTAAGGTTGCCCGAAATTGACCATGCCAGGATCGTGGCCCTCATGGTCTCCCAAGCGTTAGGACCGGAGCAGCTCCAGCCCCTTAATTGATTCCGGCTCTGAGCAGTTTTGGTCAACTCCGATGAAGCAGTTACCCCGATCCTACGGGTTCCGGCGGCGCCGCGATTTCGCCTGACGGCGTTCGGGGCTCACTGCCTCTTCTACAGGCGAGAAAAGGAAGCGATTAGATGAGCGAGAACAATATAGACACGCCTGCTACGGGCTCCGACCGGCCTGCGGAGGGGTTGAATAAACTGATCGAGCGCTGGTGGATCGATCATTTTCCGGGTTCGGCGGTTGCGCGCGATACCGCTGCCTGGAATGCGGCGCATGCCGCCAAGGAAGCGCTGAAGCGGCTGCTGGCCCGAGTTCAGCTGCCAACTCGCATTGCCGCGGAGCCGGATCAAGGGGATCACTGAAATGCAGCTCAATTTTGGTTCGGGCGCGCTGTGGGGTGAGCGCACCGACCTGACCGGCTCAGGGATCGGTCCGCGCCAGTTCGGCGTGCTCCAGGACATTCAGATTGATTTTGATTGGACCGAAAAAGAGCTATATGGTCAGCTGCAGTTTCCAGTGGCGATCGCTCGCGGTCAGGGCAAGATTAGCGGGAAAGCAAAATTCGCCCAGATCCTGGGGTTATTGTATAGCGACATCTTTTTTGGCGTAACTGCGGCAACGGGTCAGTTCGCCGTCTCGGAATTGGAGGCGGCGATTGTGCCAGCGGTGACCCCTTATTCGGTGCCGGTGGCAAATGCATCGAATTATAATGATGACCTCGGCGTCGCCTATTCCGCTAATGGCAAGCGTTTCAACCGGGTAACAACGCCCTCCGCAGCAGGTCAGTATTCAGTCAATTTCGCTAGTGGTGTTTATACGTTTGCAGCTGCCGATGCTAATGCCGCGCTGCTGATTTCGTACACCTACAATATTACAACCGTCGGGAACAAATTGACGTTGACCAATCAGTTGATGGGCACAACCCCGACTTTTAAAGCAACATTTTATACCACATACAGCGGCGAAGGAATGGCCCTGCGGCTGAACGCGTGTACGGCGACCAAACTGTCAATGCCGACCAAAATCGATGACTGGACAATAAGCGAGTTTGACTTCACGGCCTTCGCCGATGCATCGGGGACGATCGGCTATCTGAGCACGATCGAATGACGACATCGCTCGCGATGATAATCGTTCCAGTTGGGAGAGCAGCGTGATCCCTGGCATCGTCGTCCTGATGGGCGGTCGGGAATGGACAATACCCCCGTTGACGCTAGGTCAGCTACGCCACCTAATGCCAAAGATCCGGCAGCTCTCTGAGATCGGCCCACAAATGGCCGAACCTCAAATCGATGTCTTGGTCGAGATCGTTGCGGCGGCGCTACAGCGGAACTATCCCGACATTAGCATTCAGATGGTCGAGAACCTGCTCGATCTCGGCAACGCCGCGCCGGTACTTCATGCGGTGCTCACCGGTTCGGGGCTAAGGCCAGGGGGCCCCTCCTCGGGGGAACTCATGGCCCCCGGGTCCGCCTTGGGGGCCATAACCCCGATCCCGGCGACGACTGGGGATGCATCTACGGCCTTCTCGCCACCGCGTGCGGATACAGCTATCCGATAATCGACGCGATGACGCTCTTTCAGGTCGAAGAGCTGACACGTTACTGGATCGATCATCCACCGCCGCACCTGATGATTGCCTCCTATCTCGGGATAGGGAAGCAACGAAGCGGATATTCACCTCCACCAAGGTCAAAAGCTTCAGCAGGTCGAACCCCTAACGGCAATGTCGCGCGGTTTCTAGCCGATTTTGGGAACGCATTCACGAATGGCGATGTCCACGCCGGATTGAATCCGGTCGAGCTCGATTTTGCCGAACTGCGGCGCAAAACGTCGGCGCCAGTTGAGTAAGCGACGCCACGACATGACCTGGCAGTCTGGCGCCGGAAAGCCGCAGCCCTGCTCTTTATCGAGAGGACGACATGGCAGATATTGAAACGAGCGTCGCCATAACCGCACAGACCGACGGTCTTCAATCAGGGCTATCGTCGGCAGCTGATGCGGTTGAAAGCGCTACCGCAGCAATGAGGGCCCAATTCGCTGATCTCGGCGCAGCCGCACAGCAGGCGCAGGCTCAGATCGGCACAGCAGCAGCGCAGATCGGGTCCGCGATCGATGCGTTGCACACCCAAACCGCCGACCTTGCATCTGTCAGCAGGACTGGTCTCTCAGGCGATCGTATTGGTACCGATACTCAATATCCTGGGATCTCGGTAACAGATCAGACCGGCGCCACCGATATCGCTCAATTGAAGGATGCGCGCGATAGCCAATGGGCTATCGACCAAGAGTATTACGAAAAGAAAGCGACCGCCGCTGAAAACGATGTCCAAAATCAGCAGGGATTGCTTGAACAGCAAGAGATTGCCTATCAAAATTACTTGAATGCCAAGGACAAACTCGACGCACAAGCGGTACAAAATAGTGAAGCACATTGGCAGAGCATGCTGCAGCCGATCCAGCGTGCACTGGATAGGTCAATTACCGGGATCATCACCGGGACAACAACGGTTCAGAAAGCATTGTCCGATGTTTCCCGGTCGATTGTAGGCGAGTTCGTCAATTCGGCAGTCGGTGGCGTTCTCGGCAGTGTCGGAAATCTATTTGGTGCGAGCGTACTGGCGGGCGGTGGCAGAAGTGGCAACCAGGATTTTTCTGGCGGAGTTGCCGGCGCCGCCGAGGGCATTTTGGGCGGCGGTCTCTTTAGCAGCCTGTTCAAAGGCATCGGGACGTTGTTCAGCTTTGAACAGGGCGGCATCGTACCCTCAGCACAGGGTGGCTGGATGGTGCCGTCAACCTCGCTGGCGATGCTGCATACCAATGAGATGGTATTGCCTGCGAATATCAGCCAAGGTTTGCAATCAATGATCGCCAATGGCGGCGGGAGCGCGGCGCCCAACGTGACCTTTGCCATATCGGCAATGGATGCGCAATCGGTTGCGGCCTTTTTCAAGAATAACGGCGCAACATTGGTATCCGCCATTAATAACGCAATTCGCAACGGCTCAGCGCTGCGGAGCATGTGATGACCTTGGTCTTCCCGGCATTGCCCGGGCTCGCCTGGAGCGTGACAAAGGCGCCAACCTTCCAAACGCGGATACAGCGGGCGGTCTCCGGTCGGGAGCTGAGGGCCGTCGATTATGTCAACCCACTTTGGCAGTTCACGCTGATCTTCGCGTTTTTGCGAGACAATCCAGGCGCCGGGCTTGATGAGTTGCGCACCTTAATGGGCTTCTTTATGTCTTGCCAAGGCGCGGCGGGCACTTTCTTGTTCGAGGATCCAAGCGATAGGCGTGTTAACGGGCAGTACCTTGGAACCGGAGATTCAAGTAAATCTGTTTTCCAATTACAGAGGACAATGGGAACGACCTTACCAAACGGGGGATTTTCCGAACCCATTGTCGCTCCCAATACTGTCAATGCGATTTACTTCGATGGCATAACCCAGTCTGGATCGAGCTACAGTATGGATCCCAACACGGGCCTTATTACGTTCGAAACCCCGCCCAGCACGGGTCTCGTGGTAACCGCGGATTTCTCGTATTGGTTTCGTTGCCGCTTTGTCGACGACAGTTATTCGTTCGAGAACTTCATGTATCGGCTGTGGCAGCTCAAAAAACTCTCGTTTATCGCAGTATTTCCATGAGACAAGCCTCATCAGCGCTGATCGACTTATTGAATTCGAGCGGTGAATTCATGATGGCCGACCTCTACACCTTCATCCTGCAGGGTGGCGGAGCCTACCGCTATTCGGGCGCGCAGACGGCTCTGGTTGACGATCACGGCAACACTTTTGCCCTTGGCCCGAAATTCGAGCGATCGAAGACCAAGCTGGTGATCGGTGTTCAGGTTGACGAACTCGACGTCAAAATTTACCCGGAGCCGACCGATCTGTTGGGCTCGGTCCCCTGGCTGACCGCAGCCTGGACCGGGCAATTTGATGGTGCGCTGTTGCAGGTCGAGCGGGCCTTTATGCAGCCTTATGGCAATATTGTCGGAACGCTGGTGCTGTTTTCCGGCCGCATCTCGGATATCGACTGCTCGCGAACCGGCATCGACATGAAATGTCGTTCGCACCTCGAACTGCTGAACATCCAGATGCCACGCCGGCTTTGGCAGCCCTCGTGCACGCACGTCTTCGGCGACAATATGTGTCAGTTCAACCGTGCCAGCCTGGCTATGAGCTTTGCTTGTGAACCTGGATCGACCCAAACCGTCATTCAGGGCCCACCGTCAACATCAACGCCCTACCTCCAAGGCTCGATCATTGGGGTGACCGGCGCTAACGCGGGGCAAACGCGCACGATCACAGGGTTCGTGTCGGGTCAATCGGTAACAGTCAAGCTTGCTTTCCTCTACACGCCCGCAGTCGGTGATCAGTTCCAGCTGCTTCCGGGCTGCGATCACAGCTTGGCAACATGCACCAACACTTTCGCCAATCAGAACCATTTCGGCGGGATGCCATTCATCCCTGCCCCGGAGAATGCTGTATGACGCCAACCTTGCACATCTTCACGGCCCGGTTCAATCCGATCGGGTGGCGCGTGCCGCATCGGCATTACCTCGATTGGGCATACTGCATGAAGGGCCTCGGCGCCGATGTGACCGTGGTCGAATGCGCCTATGGCGAAAGCCCGTTTGAATGCGAGCTCCCGGGTATTGTGACTCATATCGGGGTGCGCGCCGACAGCTGGGCTTGGACCAAGGAAAACCTGCTGAATATCGGTGTCGCCCGGCGCCCGGACGCGAAGTATATCTGCTGGTCCGACAGTGACGTGTTCCCGCGCCGCAAGGATTGGGTTCCGGCGACTGTGCAAGCCTTGCAGCATTACCACATCATCCAGCCCTGGGAGAGCTGCTACGATCTCGGCCCCGGCGACAGCCACGGCCATGTTTGGCGCTCGTTTTGTCGGCAATTCCTCCACGGTCACCCGACCGTGGTCGGTCAAGGGAATAAGTTTAGCGAGTTCTGGACTGGTGAACGCGAATACCCGCATTCTGGCTACTGCTGGGCAACCAAGCGCGCGATCCTCGACCAGATTGGCGGCCTATTCGAATTCGGCGGCATGGGGGCGGCAGACCATCATCAAGCGGTGGCGCTCTTGGGTCAGGCGGCATATTCGATGCCGGACGCGGTGTCGCAGAACTACCGCGCTGCGTTGGCTGCCTGGGAGCGTCACGCCCAGCACGCGGTCAATGGCCGGATCGGCTATATCGCTGGCACGATCGAGCACCGGTTCCACGGCGCCAAGCACAATCGTCAATATTGGGATCGCTGGCAGATGTTTCTGCGCCACCAGTTCGATCCCTTGGCTGATCTGAAACGCAACACCTGGGGCGTACTCGAATTCGCCGGAAACAAGCCGCAGCTTGAGCTCGAATGGGACCAGTATCTCCGGATGCGCTGGGAGGACGACAACGGCGAGGGTTCAGCGCCATTTTGTCTGCCATCCAATTATCGAGTGCACCACCACCCTATCCATCATCCACATCCGCCGCACGATCCTTGCTCGCCAGCTTCGCACCCGCAACCGCCACATCACCCGACGCTGCAGCCGAATACTCCGAACCTCCCATGACCGACGACCCGCGACGGAAGGCGGTCATCGCCGAAGCTGAGACCTGGCTCGGCACGCCCTATCATCACATGGCCCGCGTCAAAGGTGTTGGGTGCGATTGCCTCACCCTGCTCGCCGCGGTCTATTACTCTGCCGGAGTGATACCGGCGATCGACATCCCCTATTATCCGCCGGATTGGCATTTGCACCGCGCTGCGGAGCGCTATCTTGAGGGGTTGCTCTGTTACGCGCACGAGGTCGAAGCGCCAGAATTCGGTGATGTGGCGCTGTTCAAATTCGGCCGCTGTTTTTCGCATAGTGCGATCGTGACCGATTGGCCTCTCATGATTCATGCGTGGAACGCTGGTGGCGTGTTGCGCGGCGATGCCAGCCAACCGATGCTCGCCGGCCGGCCGGTGCGATTCTTTAGCCCCTTTGGGGTAGAGGACGGACGACAAACCGCAGACGACGTCTATCCCTCCTCCCTGCTCTATCCTCTGTTGTCCGATTAATGACCGGCATTCTCGGCCTCGGCGGCGAGGCAAAGAAAAAGAACATTGTCGCCTCACTGCATTATCAGACCTCGCAAAAGGGTGCGGCGATTCCCCTCGTCTATGGCGCCAATCGCATCGCGGTCAACCTGCTCGATTACCAGAACTTCAACGTGCGCGGGAAATCGGCCAAGGGCGGCAAAGGCGGCATTGTTGGTGGAGGCGGCGGCAAAGCGGGCGGCCAGGCCAACTACCAGGTCGATTTCACCGCCGGACTTTGCCAGGGCCCAGTCAACAATTTCGGCCTCCTTTGGTATAACAAGACCGTCACCACGCTCGAGGGCGGCACTGGGATCTCATTCTCTACCGTCGGCAGTGACGGGCAGGCCACAGACTCCTATTGGACGATCAATTATCCCAATAACGCGATTAATTATTCGGGAACCGCGTTTTTCACCGGAGACCAGTACCAGCTCGGCCAAAGCCCGGCGCTGCCGAACTTCAATGTCGAAATCTACGGCCTGGAATACGGTACCGCCCCGAACGGCTGTGACGCCAATCCGGCGAACATCATTATCGACCTGCTGACCAACAGCCGCTATGGCGCCGAGTTCCCGCCGGCCAATCTCGACATTTCAGGCAGCCTCGCCGACTACGCCAATTACTGCAATGCTGTCGGCTTTATGCTGGCGCCAATTTATGACAGCCAGCAGGCAGCCTCGCAAATGCTTGCCGAAATCGCGGCGGTCACCAACAGTGCCGTCGTCTGGTCGGGCGATTTGTTGAAAATCATCCCCTATGGTGACAAGCCGCTATCGGCAATCTACATTCCGATTTCGTTTACCGGCGCCCTCAATCGGGGCGACCAGCTGTTCCTGACGATCGACGGGCCGTTTGCCGGTGCACCGGTAGCGCTCAACCATTATCTGACTGCGAACGACATCGTCAGCTACGAGGCCGCTGGCGCCTCACTGGCGATGTTGATCACCGGCGACGGCACGGTGGCCGACCCCGGCAACTCGGGGCTCGCCGCGGCCGGCATTTACGCCTCGGTCACGACCTTTGGGTTCGTGATCGTCTCCACACAGGGGATTGTGCCCACTGTCATAGCAAGTGCCAGCGGGTCAGAAACCCTCACTGTCGGCCCGCCGAGTCCGGCCTACACCTGGACGCCGGACACGACGCCGACCTACACGCTCGGCGAAGACGATTACATCGTCCAGGAATCATCGGTCGGTACCTATCTCGGTGTGACACCCGGCGGCCCGGCGCTGCGCATGGGCGCGA
>JAFAOB010000058.1 GCA_019238055.1 Alphaproteobacteria bacterium | reverse complement strand
TAAATTTCATTCCGCCCGCCGCCAGGCATTCGCCACCTGGGCCGAGGTCACCGGCGTCGCCATGGCGGCGTGATCACGCCGGCCGACGACCGTCGAGCGATCCATTGCGCCCTTCACGATCCAACAGCCGACAACTTGACGGTGCCCCCACGACTGCTATGCGCATGTCCGGCCCGATGCGCGCGGCGATCATGTCCTTTGCGACCTGCTCGCCGCTTCTCACCCCGGCGTCGAAACGCTCGGCGACGATGTCGGTCAGGCCATAGTCGATGATGATCTCGACCTTGATGTCAGGATAGCGCCGCAGAAGCCTGGTCAATTTCGGCCATAGGATCGTATCGGTCGCATAGTCCGTCGCAGTGATGCGAATGGTACCGGTCGGCTTGCTGCGAAATTCGCTCAAAGCCGCAAGTTCAGCCGCGATCTCCTCGACCCGTGGGCCGATCGTGCGAAGCAGGCGTTCTCCCGCTTCGGTCGGCGCTACGCTGCGGGTTGTGCGGGTCAGCAGACGCAGCCCGAGCCGTTCCTCCAGGCCGCGAATGGTGTGGCTCAACGCCGACTGCGACACTCCGAGCTTGGCTGCCGCCTTGGTGAAGCTGCGCTCCTGCCCGACCGCCAGAAAAGCCGCCAGATCGTTCAGGTCACTGCGCTGCATTTATCGTTTCTGTTCATGAGCGCATGCAGATTATAGGCTCTAATCGCCATGGCCGCGGGCGCCAAATTATTCCCCAGGCCCAGGACACGCTTCGCGGCAAAACGCGCGCAGGCGAGCGGCGAAAGGAATGCAGATGTCGGCGACCACGAGTGACCGTCCTACCGCGGCAATGCCGGCAGTCATTGTCGCCCTATTGCCGCTGATCGCCGTCGTTCTAGTGCTTTTTCTGATCACCGGTCTCGCGATCCCGGCGCTGCCCTTGCATGTTCATCAAGAGCTAAGGTTGGGCAGCTTTGTCGTCGGCCTCGTCTCCGGAGCCCAGTTCGCGGCATCGCTAGTTTCCCGCGTCTGGTCGGGCCGTTACGCCGACCAGCGCGGCGCCAAGCGAGCCGTTGTCGCCGGCCTAGCGGCGGCGGGGGTTGCCGGCTTGCTCTACATCCTGTCGCTCGCGTTCGTCGATGCTCCGGTGACGTCGGTCACGATCCTGCTGCTTGGCCGCGCGCTGCTGGGCGGCGCAGAGAGCTTCGTCATCACGGGTGCGCTGGCTTGGGGCCTGGCGCTGGTCGATGCGCAAAACACCGGCAAGGTGATCGCCTGGCTCGGAACGGCGCTTTACGCAGCATTCGCCATCGGCGCCCCGGCCGGAACCGCTCTCTACGAGGCGAATGGGCTTTTCGCCATCGGGTTGGCGACGGCCATCGGCCCGCTTGCGGTGCTGCTGCTGATTGCGCCGCTTCGCCCGGTCACTCCACCGCGCCGCGCCCAACCGCCGCTCTTCGCGGTCGCCGCAGCCGTCTCGCTTCCAGGCATCGGACTGGCCTTCAGCAGCCTCGGCTTCGCCGCGATCACCACCTTCGTCACGCTGCTCTTCGCCGCTCGCGCATGGACACCAGTATGGCTCGGGATAACCGCGTTCGCGACCGCGTTCATGCTGGCCCGAGTGGCCTTCGGGCACCTGCCGGACCAGATCGGCGGCGCCAAGGCAGCACTCGTATCGGTGTTCATCGAGGCGGCTGGGCTGGCGCTGATCTGGTTGAGTTCGTCGCTCGGTCTGGCGTTTGCCGGAGCGGTGCTCGCCGGATCGGGTTATGCGCTTGTCTACCCTGGGCTCGGGATAGAGGCCGTGCGTCGCGTTCCGCCGCAGAGCCGGGGGCTCGCGATGGGCACCTACACGGCCTTCTTCGACCTGGGGATTGCGATCGCGAGTCCCGCGCTCGGCCTCGTTGCAGGGGCCGCGGGGCTGAAATCCGTTTTTCTCGCGGGCGCGCTGATCGTGCTCTGCGGCGGGGCGGTTGCGATGCGTCTTCTTCACGCAGAACCGTGCGGGTCTTCGGGGGTTGATCACGAGGGAGGAGCGTTGCCAGATCATCAGGGCCGACGGCCGAGATTGGCCCGCCCCTTAGACTTCGCAAGGTGAGGCGATGGCGAGTTTCGATTCGGACTGAGAAGCACCCGAAGACCGCGGTCGTGATTTGGGTCGTGGTGGCAGACGACGAGGTCTTCGTGCGTTCGTGGCTGGGCAACAAAGGGCGATGATACCGGGATGTCGCGACGGGCGGGCCGGCCACGCTTGAGTTTGGCGTCCGTCGGCTGGCGGTGCAGGTAATACCGGAGCACGACCCCGATGCAGTCGCCAAGGCCAGCCGTGAATTCCTCAAGAAATACCAACCAAGTGGCCATGCGCAGGAGATGGTGCGCTCCGAGATTCTGCCGACCACGCTGCGGCTTGAATTGCGCTGACTAGGCGGCACTTAAGGAGAGTAACAATGGAAATTAAACAAAGCGGGTCGCAGCCTTCCGGTAAAGGTCCGGCCGAATGGTTCACCGGCAGCGTTAGGATCGACCCGCTGTTTCCGGCGGTTGATCCCTCCCGTGTCTCTGCCGCCTTGGTGACGTTCGAGCCGGGCAGCCGCACCGCGTGGCATACCCATCCGCTCGGGCAAAGGCTGGTCGTCACTTCCGGCTGCGGTTGGGTGCAGTGCTCGGGCGGCCCAAAGCGCGAAATCCGAGCCGGCGACGTGGTCGTGTGTCCGCCCGGCGAGAAGCACTGGCATGGAGCGACTGCGACGACCAGCATGAGTCATATCGCCATCCAGGAGGCGCTCGACGGTAAGGTCGTCGATTGGCTGGAGAAGGTCACCGACGAGGAATACCTAACCGTGCCATCGAACTGATCATCGCGACCCAGAATCGCTATTTGCAGGGTAATGGCTCAATGACGTGGTCGAGCATCCAGGACGTCACGGAAAAGCAGGTCCTTTATCTGACCACGACCGGGTCTAGGACGGGTTTGCCGCGCGAGATCGAGATTTGGTTCGTGGTCTGCTGCGAGCGTTTCTATCTGTTTGCCGAAACGGGTGAAGCCGCCAAGTGGGTAAAAAACATCAGGCGCACTCCCAAGGTCACGATCAGGATCGAAGAACGGCAGATCAGCGCGACGGCGCGCGTGCTCGACCGTCACGTCGATCGCGAGCTGTGGGATCGGGTCGCTGCCATCGCCGATCGCAAATATGGATGGGGTGATGGGCTGCCGGTGGAAATCACCCCCCTCCAAAACCCGCCAGTCGAAGTATAATGATCTCTGCCGAACTCTGCGAGGAACATCGCCAGCTACAAGATCTAGTCGCAGGTTCGTAGCCTCGGTTCCAATCGCTAGTTCTGCTAACGGCGCATCGTCGTCATTCGACGGCCGGGGAGGAGGGCCTGCTCTCCATCTGTGGACGCCCCCTTTCAGGCAAGGGAAAACGTTGGGGTCGTTGTTGCGCGTGGTCGGATGCTGTCATCTGTCCGGCCTCTAATGCGGCAGGAAGACAGCCGCCGGCCTGTATGGGAGTTCGCGGACCGGGTCCAGATCAC
>JAFAOB010000031.1 GCA_019238055.1 Alphaproteobacteria bacterium | reverse complement strand
TACAAAATCGACCTGTTCGGGGCGATCATCTCGCATGTCGCCGATCTCACGGGAGTGGAGCCGGAAGGCCCGCGCGCTGCCTCGCACCGCGTCATCGCCGACCATCTGCGCGCCTCGGCCTTTCTAATCGCCGATGGCGTATTGCCGAGCAAGGAGGGGCGCGGGTATGTGCTGCGCCGAATCATGCGGCGGGCGATGCGGCACGCTCATATGCTCGGCTGCAAGGAGCCGTTGATGTGGCGGCTGGTGCCGGCATTGGTCCAGCAGATGGGCACTGCATACCCGGAGCTGGTGCGGGCCCAGCCGCTCGTTACCGAGACGCTCAAGCTTGAAGAGACCAATTTCAAGCAAACCCTCGACCGCGGTCTGCGGCTTTTGGAAGAAGAAACGGCCCAGCTCGGGCCGGGTGAGCCGTTTCCCGGCGAAACCGCTTTTCGGCTCTATGACACCTATGGTTTTCCGCTCGATCTGACCGAGGATGTGCTGCGCGCCCGCGGGCGCAAGGTCGAGCATGAGGGCTTTGAGGCGGCAATGGCGCGCCAGCGCGAGGAAGCGCGCAAAAGCTGGGTCGGCTCGGGCGAGGCGGCGACCGAGGCGGTGTGGTTCGCGCTGCGCGAGGACATCGGCGCAACCGAGTTTCTCGGCTATGAGACCGAAACCGCCGAGGGGGTGGTGCTGGCCCTCCTGCGCGATGGCATGCGCGTTGCCGAAGCCGCAGCCGGAGACCTTGTGGCCGTCATCGTCAACCAGACGCCGTTTTATGCCGAGTCGGGCGGGCAGGTCGGTGATACCGGGGTCATCTTTACATCAAGCGGTGCCGAGCTGGCGGTCGAGGACACAGTCAAAAAAGCCGGTGACCTGCACGTCCATCTGGGACGCTTGACCCATGGTGTGCTGAAGCAGGGCGATGTGGTCGAAATGCGCGTCGATGGCGCCCGCCGCCGGCGGCTGCGCGCCAACCATTCGGTCACCCATCTGTTGCACGAGGCGCTGCGGCGGCGGCTCGGCCCGCATGTGACGCAAAAGGGTTCGCTCGTCGCCCCCGACCGTTTGCGCTTCGATTTCAGCCAGCCAAGACCATTGACTGACGACGACATCCAGACGATCGAAGCCGAGGTTAATGATCGCATCCGCGCCAATGCCGAGGTCGGCACCCGGTTGTTGACCCCCGAACGCGCAGTGGCCGAAGGCGCCCTGGCGCTGTTCGGCGAGAAATACGGCGACGAGGTGCGCGTCGTGGCGATGGGCGGCGTCATGGACGGCGAAAACCGGCCGTTTTCGGTCGAGCTCTGCGGCGGCACGCATGTCCGCCGCACCGGGGATATCGGGCTGTTCAAGATCGTGTCCGAAACCGCGATCGCCTCGGGCGTGCGTCGCATCGAGGCGCTGACCGGTGCCGCGGCCGAAGCCTATCTCGCCGAGGAGGAGGGGTTGCTGCGGCAGGCCGCGGCCGCGTTGCGCACGAGCCCGGCGGACTTGCCGGCCCGCATCACGAGCCTGGTTGACGAGCGCCGCCGGCTCGAACGCGAACTGGCCGAGGCGCGGCGCGCTCTGGCAAGCGCCGGACCCGCCGCAAAAACCAGCGCCCGGCGCGTCGGCGAGGTGGCCTTTGACGGCCGGGTCGTCGACGATGTGCCGGGACGCGAGCTGAAATCGCTCGCCGATGAATTGAAGCAGCGGATCGGTTCGGGCGTCGTCGCGGTCGTATCGCGGGCCGAGGGCAAGGCGGCGATTGTGGTCGCAGTGACGCCCGATCTGATTGGCCGCTTTGACGCCGTCGAGCTCGTGCGGGCGGGCGCCGCGGCGTTGGGCGGCAAGGGCGGTGGCGGGCGTCGCGACATGGCACAGGCCGGTGGGCCCGAGGCGGCGGGAGCCGAGGCCGCTTTGGCGGCGGTCGAGAGTGCGGTCGCAGCAAAGGTCCGATCCGCCCCAGCACTGGCCGCACCGGCCGCCGATTGAACCGCAGATTCGTCGGCCGGCGATTTCTGCGAAACCGAGCGTGGCACCCTAACCTAACCCGAACTACGGATAAGGGTTGAGGGGATTCCAAAGAACCAAGGCTTTGACAGCATCGGCTTGCGAAGGCTGAGCGTCAAACCCGGGTCCAGGGAGCCCCCTCAATGGCGGTCGATATCACGGCGCTGTATTGCTGTCTCGATG
>JAFAOB010000403.1 GCA_019238055.1 Alphaproteobacteria bacterium | reverse complement strand
CGGCGGCGTGCCGATACGGCCGCCTCGTCGAGGCTCGCAAGCTTGCCGAGTCGGGCATCCGAAAAGCCCATCTGCTTGAGCCGCAGAAAAACCGTACGCTCAAAGGGCAAGCCGCTCCGCTTTATCTTTTCTTCGATTTCGACAATTTCGCGGATCCGATCGAGAAACCACGGCTCGAAACGGCAGGACGCATGGATCTCCGCGGTGGTGAGGCCGTGCCGGTAGGCCTGAGCGATCAGCAATAGGCGATCCGGCGAGGGTTTTGCCAGCGCCGCTTTGACCGCGTCCTTGCCGCCGCTCTCGATCCCCTCGACCGCGACCTCGTCAAAGCCGCTGAGTCCGGTTTCCATCGAGCGCAGCGCTTTCTGCACCGATTCGGCGAAGCTCCGGCCGATCGACATTGCTTCGCCAACCGATTTCATCGAGGTCGTCAAAAGCGGCTCGGTGCCGGGAAACTTCTCGAAAGTAAACCGCGGCATTTTGGTAACGATGTAATCGATGCTCGGCTCGAACGAGGCCGGCGTCACGCCGGTGATTTCGTTGGCGAGTTCGTCGAGCGTGTAACCGACGGCGAGCTTGGCCGCGATCTTGGCGATCGGAAACCCGGTCGCCTTTGATGCCAATGCCGAGGAGCGCGAAACTCGCGGGTTCATCTCGATGACGACGAGCCGGCCGTCTTCCGGATTGACCGCGAACTGCACGTTCGATCCGCCGGTGTCGACACCGATCTCGCGCAAGACCGCGATCGCGGCGTTGCGCATCAACTGGTATTCCTTGTCGGTCAGGGTCAGAGCCGGGGCGACGCAGACCGAATCGCCGGTGTGCACCCCCATCGGATCAATGTTTTCGATCGAGCAAACGATGATGCAGTTGTCGGCGCAGTCGCGCACGACTTCCATTTCATACTCTTTCCACCCCAGGACCGACTCTTCGATCAGCACCTCATTAGTTGGCGAGGCGCGCAGCCCGCCCCGCACAATGTCTTCGAATTCTTGCGTATTGTAGGCGATGCCACCGCCGGTGCCGCCCAAGGTGAAAGAGGGCCGGATGATGGCCGGAAGACCGACATCGTCGAGCGCCTCAAACGCCTCCTCGAGCGAGCGCACCAGCCGGCTCGAAGGCGAGGCCAGGCCGATCCGGTCCATTGCCTGGCGAAACAATTGGCGGTCTTCGGCCTTGGCGATCGCCTCCGCAGTGGCGCCGATCAGCTCGACATCGTAGCAATCGAGCACACCCGTGCGGGCGAGCGTCATTGCGGTATTGAGCGCCGTCTGTCCGCCCATCGTCGGCAATAACGCGTCCGGACACTCGCGGGCGATGATCTTCTCGACCATCTCCGGCGTGATCGGCTCGATATAGGTCGCGTCGGCCAATTCGGGGTCGGTCATGATTGTCGCCGGGTTCGAATTGACCAGGATGATCCGGTAGCCCTCGGCCTTAAGCGCCTTGCATGCCTGGGCACCGGAATAATCGAATTCGCAGGCCTGTCCGATCACGATCGGCCCGGCGCCGATGATCAGAATCGAGGAAATGTCGGTGCGTTTAGGCACGGGACGCCGGCCCTCCAAGCCCATCATGGCCGGGTTTGACCCGGCCATCTCCATCGAGATTGCAACCAGTCCGCCGACACGCCAAGCTCGTCCCATGCGGGGCGGGTGGATCTATTTCATGACGAATCGCCGCGGCGGTACCTTGTATGTGGGGGTGACCAGCGACCTTCCGAAACGCGTCTGGGAGCACCGCGAAGGAGTGGTCGATGGCTTTACTCGGCGGTATCGCCTGAAACGGCTCGTTTACGCCGAACATCATGCCGATATCCGGAACGCAATTCGGCGTGAGAAGAACATCAAGCATTGGCCGCGCGCATGGAAGGTCCAACTGATCGAGGCGCTGAATCCTGACTGGACGGATCTTTACGACAGGTTGCTCTGAACCCGTGAGATGGCCGGGTCAAGCCCGGCCATGACGACTAGTGGACCGTGCGTCTAGCCCTCAGCACTAGCAGATAACCCGTCCACGCGAATTCCATACCCCAATTTGTACATTTCCTCCTTCAAATGCTGAATGTGCTCTTCGTCTGCGGTGCCTTGTATTATCTGTTCAATGACCCCTTCCGAGAACGCGGCTCTAAAATCGAAATCCATCCGCAGGGAGGTTGGAAATTCTATCTCGCTGCCATCCGCTAAAGCAAATTTCCCTATACCGAAGGCCGATAGCGCGATCCGTAGCTCGCGCTCTTCCTGATATTTCGCCCTCTCTTTTACGAACGTATATTGAATTGGATTCGCCAAACGGCTTATGCTCAACCGATCTTGGCTACGATCAAGGTATTTAACAATGCCATAATTAATTGAGAAAATCTGTTCGCAACGATAGGGACCGCAGCTTAGCAATTTGTTGTCTATAGAGCTCCCCATCGCCCGATTTAGGGCGTTGCGTAATCTTCCGAAGTCGAATACAACGCAGACGGTGTCTCGATTGTTCCCATATTCATCCCAAATATACTTGAAGTTTTCTAGCGAAAAGCAACACGCGTAGGTCCTATGGCGGCTCTGGTCATAGTAATCTGCGACGGTGTAGCCAGGATTCTCTGCGAAGCGAACTTCGAGAGCTTGAGATCTGTCGAGCGGCAACTGCTCGCCATCCGCGGTGTCGTCGATATAAGTGTCCACTCGCTGAAAGTGAAGATAGTTATTTTTCAACATATCTATCAGGTACTTGATGCGGATTATTTTGTAGAGTTTCTGTGCGTGCTCCGGCTGTTCTAACAATCTTATGTGCGGTTC
Organism: Alphaproteobacteria bacterium; assembly: GCA_019238055.1. Classification (GTDB taxonomy): domain Bacteria; phylum Pseudomonadota; class Alphaproteobacteria; order ATCC43930; family CGMCC-115725; genus AP-15. Next base: position 5,993 of record JAFAOB010000403.1, on the reverse strand, counting down.
AACGCTACCCAATGGCATCCGTCCGGACACGTGAGTTCCACGGCCTGCGTGTTCTTCCATCATTTTGACAAAGCGCTCGAACAGATAATAACTGTCCTGCGGGCCGGGGCTCGCCTCGGGATGGTGCTGTACCGAAAACACCGGTTTGCCCAATATCCGCAGCCCCTCATTGGTATTGTCGAAGAGCGACAGATGGGTCGGTTCGACGCCGCGCGGCAGGCTCTCGGGATCGACGACAAAGCCGTGATTCTGGCTGGTGATCTCGACCTTTCCGGTCAACAGATCCTTGACCGGATGGTTGGCGCCACGATGGCCGCGCGCCATCTTGCGGGTGCGGCCGCCGAGCGCCAACGCCATCAGCTGATGGCCAAGGCAGATGCCGAAGATCGGCTTGCCGGTCGCGATCAGCTCGCGCAACACGGGTACGGCGTAGGCCGCAGTCGCTGCCGGATCGCCCGGCCCGTTCGACAAAAAAATGCCGTCCGGCCGATGGCGCAAAACATCCTCGGCCGAGGCGGTCGCCGGAACCACGGTGACCCGGCAGCCATGCGCGGCGAGCATTCTCAGGATGTTGCGTTTGGCGCCGTAATCGATTGCGACGACGTGATGCCTCGGCTGGCATTGTCGACCGTAGCCGTGCTGGCGGTCCCAAGGCGTTTCGTCCCACTCGTAAGTCTGTCGGCAGGTGACGTCTTTCGCCAAGTCCATTCCTTCGAGACCCGGCCATGCCGCCGCTTGCGCTCGCAATGCGGCAATATCGAGCGGCCGATACGGATCATAGGCGATGGCGCCGTTGGGCGGACCGTGATCGCGCACGAGCCGGGTCAGTCGCCGCGTATCCACCCCCGACACGCCGATCAGCCCGTGCTCCTCAACCCAGCGATCGAGCGGTTTGGTCGCGCGCCAATTGGCTGGCGCCGTAATCCGGCTATGGATGACCAAGCCCCGAGCGGGTGGGGTCGTGCTCTCGACATCCTCAAGATTGGTCCCGACATTCCCGATATGTGGGAAGGTAAAGGTAATGATCTGCGCCGCATAGGACGGGTCGGTCAGGATCTCCTGATAGCCGGTCATCGCGGTGTTGAAGCAGACTTCGCCAACGGCCGACCCGCGGGCGCCAAAGCCGCTACCCCAAAACACGGTCCCGTCCGCCAGCACGAGCGCCGCATTGCAGTCAGGCGGTTGCGGCAGCGGGTCCCGCATCGATACAAAATTCCTATTGGCAAGGGCACAGAATTGCCGCCGCGGTTATGGTTCGCGCGGTGGCGCTGTCAAGAAATAGCTGGTCGTTCCCGATCGGTCAACCCGGTCGATCTTGAACAGTTTCATAGTTTCAAATACTTGGATGAATACTACAGAATTGCCGCAAGCGAGGAAAGAGTTTAGGGTGAATCATTCCGGTGATGTGAGGGTATCGATGTTGCGTCAGGCCTTCAGCGACAAGCTCAAACAGGCGATGAAGGCGCGAGACACCCGTACGGTTTCAACGGTTCGGCTGATCCTCGCGGCGCTCAAGGAGCGCGATGTCGCCGCACGCGGCGAGGGTAATATGGAGGGACTCGCCGATCCCGATATCCTGCGCATGATGCAGGGCATGATCAAGCAGCGCCGCGAATCGATTACGCTTTATGAGCAGGGGAACCGCGCCGATCTTGTGCAGCAGGAAGCGGAAGAGATCGCGGTCATCGAGAGCTTTCTGCCGCAGCAGATGGATGAGGCCGCGATCACCGCGGCCGCGCAGGCGGTCATCGCCGAGACCGGTGCCGCCGGCGTGCGCGACATGGGCAAGGTCATGAGCGCATTGCGCGAGCGGCATGCAGGAGCAATGGATTTCAGCCGCGCCGGTCCGATTGTCCGGCGGCTGTTGGGCTGAACCGGTGCTCGTGTCGCGATCCGCAGGACCACAATATCCGCAGAACAGGCCCACAGCTCGAGCGGAAATGCACGATTATCCTGCTCCTCGGCGGCGGTTGGACGAGGTCCGGGGCGAAAGAGAGCGCCTCGGCCCTGGCAGTTCCGCCTCAGCCTTGCCTAGACCGGGGTTGCGCCCTGTCCCGCGGCACAGGAGCGGGTGAAGATGGCATTTCCATCCGGGTTTCTCGACGAGCTGCGCAGCCGCATCTCGCTATCGGGATTGGTCGGTCGGCGCGTAAAGCTCGAGCGCCGCGGCCGCGAATTTGCCGGCCTCTGTCCGTTCCATCACGAAAAGACGCCGTCCTTCTACGTCGTCGATGACAAGGATTTCTTTCATTGCTTTGGCTGCGGTGCGCATGGCGACGCGATCGGCTTTGTGATGCGCGCCGAGAACCTCGATTTTCTCGAGGCAGTCGAGAGATTGGCGGCCGAAGCAGGGGTCGCCGTCCCGCAATCGACGCCCGAGGAGCAGAAAAAAGCGCGGCGGCAAAAGACGCTGCTCGATACCCTCGAAGCCGCAACCGCTTTTTATGAGGCGCGGCTGTGGTCGCCGGCCGGCCAGAGCGCGCGCGACTACCTGAAGGCGCGCGGGCTCGATACCGACACGATCCGCCGCTTCCGTCTCGGCTGGGCGTCTGACGATCGGCAGGCGCTGCGCCGCGCGCTCGAAGGCAATTACAGCGAACCGCTGCTGGTTCAGGCCGGGTTGCTGCATCGGCCGGAGGACGGCGAGCCATTCGATTATTTCCGCAACCGGCTCATATTTCCGATTGGCGACCGTGCCGGACGGACCATTGCCTTTGGCGGGCGTGTGCTGGGTGACGGCCAGCCCAAATACCTGAATTCGCCGGAGAGCCCGGTCTTTGAAAAGGGGCGCGTGCTGTACGGCTGGTCGGCGGCCCGAGCCGCCGTCGCTGCCGGTCAGGACGTGATCGTTGCTGAAGGCTATATGGACGTGATTGCGCTGCACAGGGCCGGCTTCACCTCGGCGGTCGCTCCACTCGGCACGGCGCTGACTGAATTCCAGCTGCAAGAATTATGGCGGCTCGGCCCGGAACCGATCCTGTGCTTCGATGGCGATGTTGCCGGCCAGCGCGCCGCCGCCCGCGCTCTGCGCCGCGCTCTACCCTTGCTGCGGCCAGGCCGCAGCCTGCGTTTCGCTGCGCTACCCGCCGGGGACGATCCCGACTCGCTTCTCCGCCGGGGCGGGCGCGAGGCGTTCGAGCAGATTGCCGCCGCTGCGCGACCGCTCTCACGCATGTTGTGGGAAGTCGAACTCGGCGCCGGACCGGTCGACACTCCCGAGCGCCGCGCCGATCTCGACCGCCGGCTGATGGAAGACATCGGCTTGATTGCGGACATGACGGTACGCAATGAGTACCGACGATTTATGCGCGACCGTTTGTACCAATCCGGGCGCAAGCCGCGCGGCCGCTCGGTGATACCCAGCAATTCGCGCCCAGGCGTCGTCGGTGAAGCCTTTGTTCGAGAGAGCCCGGCGCCGCCGCGCGCACCCGATCGGGTCCAGCGCGAAATCCTGTTCCGCATCCTGCTGCACTCGCCATCGCTGATCGAGGAGGTCGCGGAAGACTTCGCGGCACTTGACATACCGGAACCGGAGCTTGACAAGCTTCGCCGTGAAATTTTAGAGATCGAAGGTTTGCGCCCGGGGCTTGAAGCAGCGGCGCTTCGGCAACACCTTCACTCGAATGGATTTGCGGCGACCGTGGATGCGCTTTTCTCGCCTTCGGTCGACTCTGGTTTTCTTATCCGGCGCGAGGCCGCGCAGGTGGCGCGAAGCCAGTGGACGCATGTGATGGGAATGCTGATGGGAGGTCAGCGGTCGATCTTGGCCGAAGCAAGCGATCACCTGAGCGATGAGATTTCGCCGGCAAGCTGGGAGCACTTCCTGGCAGCCAGAGAAAGAGCGTTGCGTCAAGATCGCGGCGATGGTGAGCCGGTCTAAGCGTCGGCCGAGCCGGCTATACCCGGTCGACGGCAAACCCAGGCGCACGCATATTGCAGCATCGAGATGCGGCCGGCCGGCTGCAAAACTTCTTTAGGGATGGTCGAATGGCGAGTAAAGCGGCGAATACGGCTGAAGCAACCGAAACGCGCGAGGAAGCAACGGAAGCACCATTACTCGATATCCTCGCCGCCGCGATCAAAAAAATGCTGGCCCGCGGCCGGGAGCGCGGATACGTCACCTATGACGAGTTGAATGCCGCTCTTCCTCCCGATCAGGTGTCCTCTGAGCAGATTGAGGACACGATGACGATGCTGTCCGAACTCGGTGTCAATGTCATCGAAAGCGAAGAAAACGAGGAGCCGGTAACCGCCGATGCGGAGGACGCCGACGGCGAGGTCCGCGGCAATCTCGACGATGATGATATCGGCCGCACTGACGATCCGGTGCGCATGTATCTGCGCGAAATGGGATCGGTCGAGTTGTTGTCGCGCGAAGGCGAAATCGCGATCGCCAAGCGGATCGAGGCCGGGCGCGAGATGATGATCGGCGGCATCTGTGAAAACCCGCTGACGATCCGCGCCATCGTTGGTTGGCGCGACGCGCTCGTCGAAGGCAAGATGTTGCTGCGGGACATCATCGATCTCGAGGCGACTTATGGCAGCGCCGGGTTCGAGCAGATTCCCCTCGAAACCCCAGCTGCAGCACCACAAGAAGAGCCCGAAACGGCGGCGGATGAAGCGCCGACTGATGAGAGCGCAGCCGACGCCGAACTGGCCGGGATCGAGCCGGACCTCGCCGGCGAAGACGAGGAGAGCTCGATCTCGCTCGCGGCAATGGAAGCACAGCTGAAACCGGGCTTGATGGCGAGTTTCGATGCGATCGCCGAATTTCACAAAAAACTGCATCGGCTACAGGACCAGCGTATCCATGCTCTGCTCAAGAGCGAGCCGTTGCCAAAGGTAACCGAGCGCCGCTACGAAAAGCTCAAGACCAAGGTCATCGAAGAGGTCAAGAAAATCCGCCTCAACAACACGCGTATCGAGCACTTGGTCGAGCAGCTCTATGACTTGAATCGCCGGCTCCTGAGCGAAGAGGGCCGGCTGTTGCGTTTGGCAGAAGGTGCCGGGGTCAAGCGGGCCGAATTTCTGCACGAATATTTTGGCAACGAGCTAAGCCGTGATTGGCTTCAACGGGTTGCCGTGCTGCCCGGGCGCGGTTGGGCGCGGCTCGTCGAGAGAAACCGCGATGAAACCGCGCGGCTGCGTGGCCAGGTCGCCCAGCTGGCGCTTGAGGCAAAGCTGCCGATCGCCGAATTTCGTCGGGTCGTCCAGACTGTCCAGCGCGGCGAACGCGAGGCAAGTCGCGCCAAAAAGGAAATGGTCGAAGCCAATCTGCGGCTCGTGATTTCGATTGCCAAAAAATATACCAACCGCGGGCTGCAATTCCTCGACCTGATCCAGGAAGGAAACATCGGCCTGATGAAGGCAGTCGATAAATTCGAGTATCGGCGTGGTTACAAATTCTCGACCTACGCAACTTGGTGGATCCGGCAAGCGATTACGCGATCAATCGCCGATCAGGCACGCACGATCCGCATTCCGGTGCACATGATCGAGACGATCAACAAGCTGGTCCGTACCTCGCGGCAGATGCTGCATGAGATTGGCCGCGAGCCGACCCCGGAAGAGCTCGCTGACAAGCTCGCAATGCCGCTCGAAAAGGTGCGCAAGGTGCTGAAGATCGCCAAGGAGCCGATCAGCCTTGAAACCCCGATCGGCGACGAGGAGGATTCGCATCTCGGCGACTTTATCGAGGACAAGAATGCAGTGTTGCCGCTCGATGCTGCTATCCAGGCTAATCTGCGCGAGACGACGACGCGCGTTCTCGCTTCGCTGACCGCACGCGAGGAGCGGGTGTTGCGCATGCGCTTTGGCATCGGCATGAACACCGACCACACGCTGGAAGAGGTTGGGCAGCAATTCTCGGTGACCCGTGAGCGCATTCGCCAAATCGAAGCCAAGGCGCTGCGCAAGCTCAAGCACCCAAGCCGTAGCCGGAAACTTAGGAGCTTTTTGGATTATTGATTTTGTTCTGTGTTGCCATATTCTAT